>JAGQPW010000180.1 GCA_020426515.1 Planctomycetaceae bacterium
CGAAATTACCAGGTATCGCCGCGCACCCAATTTCGTGAATGCACTGCCGATTGTGCCTCGCCGATCCCGGATTTGGATTTCCACTAGGAGCTCATCCGGCTCGCGCAGCGTACTTCGGTTGCCACGAATAAATTCGTCCAGAGAGATGAGCCGTTCACCGCGGCTGGATGCCAATCGCAGCCGAGCGTCCAGCGACAGCATTGCCACGACGCCGTCGGCCGCCGGCGAGGCGTTGCAAATGTTACCGATTACGGTTGCTCGGTTCTGGATCTGGCGGCCGCCGATCTCACTGGCGCAAGATTTTAACCCGTCGAATTGCGGGGGGAGATTTGCCGCGAGCACGTCGCTCCAGGTCACATGGGGAGAAATGAGCCACGTATCCCCGTCAAGCCGAATGCTACGCTGGAAATCCTCTATCCTCGAGATATCGATCAGCTTTCCGAGCTTCGCGCCATTGGTGAATGCCGGATAGACGTCGGTGCCGCCCGCAAGCGGCGTCATGGGCGCGGCGGACATCATCCCGAGTGCTTCATCCAGTGTCTTTGGGCGGATCAGTTCCATAGGCATTCTTCTTTTGGGCTGTTCCGTTTACGTGCGTAGACTATTCAGTTATCGTGACGTTCGCCCGGGCACGATCCCAGAACACGAACCTGCCGTGCAGAAACTGGATCAATCGGGTGCCGACGAGGCCGATGACGATCAGGCTGAACAAGGCGGCAAACATGTGCGCGGTGTTGAAGTTGGCCAGCGAGGCCTCGATCAACCAGCCAATGCCGCGGCTCGATGCGACGAACTCCGCTACAACCGCGCCGATGAGGCTCAGCACGACGGCGATTTGCAGCCCAGCGAAGATGTGACTCGCCGCCGAGAAGAGCTTGACACGCGTGAATATGAGCCAGCGGTTTGCCGAAAATGACTTCATCATGCTGAGGAGGCTTTGGTCGACGTGCTTGATACCGACAATCGTGTTTACGAATACCGGAAAAAAACACATCAATCCTACCATCACGATCTTGGATTCTATGCCGTAACCGAACCAAACAATGATCAGCGGGGCGAGTGCGACCTTTGGCATCGACTGCAGCGCAACAATGAATGGATAAAAGCTTTTCTCGAATATCTTGGATTCTGCGAGAACAGTTCCGACCGATATCGCAATGGCGCAACCAATAACATAGCCAATTATTGTCGAGCGAAGCGTGTGCGTGACATGCGGCCAAAAGTCGCCATCGATGTAACCTTCCTTGAGGGACATCAAAACTCTGCTCGGCTCCGGCAATATGTAATCCGGAACATCGAACACGACGATCGACATTTTCCAAATAGCAACCAGAATAGAAAAGGTCAGGAGTGGATAAAGAAAAGTACTAAGTCGCTCGGTCATTGAGCTTTCTCCGGAAATTGGCTGAAGATCTTGCGAATTCGTCCGCAGATCTCTGCGTATTTCGACGACCCCATCAATTCGGCGTCGCGGGGGCGTGGCAGATCGATGACGATCTCCTCTCTGATCCGCCCCGGAGAAGGGGACATGATCAACACCCGGTCGGACAGAAATACTGCCTCTGGGATGCTATGCGTGATGAACAGCACCGTTTTTTGGCTCGCGTTCCAGATATCCTGAAGTTCCAATGACATTCGCTCCCGAGTCATTGCATCAAGCGCGGCGAACGGCTCATCCATGAGCAGCAATGACGGATCATGAATAAGAGCGCGGACAATCCCTACGCGCTGCTGCATGCCGCCCGACAGTTCTTCCGGGTAATGTCCGGCATGGTCCTTGAGTCCAACCATTTCAAGCAACTCGTGGGCACGACTGCGGTATTGTTGAATCGGGCGCCGCAAGGCGCGGATAGGGATCAAGACATTCTGTTCGACCGTAGCCCATGGTAGAAGCGTAGGCCGCTGGAAAACAACGCCGATATCCGGTCTCGGGCCACTGATCGTCTGTCCGGACAACGCAGCGCGTCCGCCACTCGGCTGCAACAGCCCCGCAGCCACATTGAGGAAGGTGGATTTCCCGCACCCGGACGGACCAAGAATGGAGACGAACTCGCCATCGCCGATGGCGAGCGAGAGGTTGTCGACAGCCTTCTGCGGACCGCGGCTGGAATTATAGACGACGGACAATGTTTCCGCTGTCAGTATCGGATGAGGCATCTCCAGCGAATCTGAATGAATCCGAGCCTGGTCGGCCCGCAAAACTGTATCGTATCCACGTTCCGCCACCACCCAGCTCCTTATACAGTTACTCGAGAAGTACCAGGGACGGCAGGCCGTCCCTGGTCCACATTGCCTAGTCGAGTTCGAGCGCCCGCGCCTTAATCTGCTCGACGTTTATATCGTTGAACTCGTCAACGAACTCGTTCGTGAACATCTCGGTGACATCCAGTTCATTCGTGGATAGTTCTCCACCCTGGTGAAGCGCTTTCACGAAATCCTTCCACGAGCTTTCGGAGTATTCTCCAAACCTGCGCTCAGCACCTTCAGGAAAGGACAGATGCTTCTGCATCCGCGCCGAAAGAACGTGCAAGCCGTTCTGATGTACTTCCTCCTCGGTCGCTCCAGAAGGCTTCAGGTCAGGATTGTGCCTGATGAAATTTTGTACGCAGAAGTCCGGGTTCGCTTCACAGACGATCAGTCCTTTGGTGAAAGCGCGACCGAAGCCGATCAGAATCTCGGGACTATCCTTGATCGTGTCTACATGCGCAACAAAACCATTTGAAAACAGATCGCGATACTTCTGGTCGATCGGCAAACGTCGTAGAGGCGTGCCGGTCGTCTCGAAAGCCGCGATGTTGGTATCAAACGTATTGTAGGCATCAACCTGCCCGTCAATCGTCGCGCGGAACGCTGGAGCCCCGACACCGATAGCCATAAACTCGTAATCATCAGTCGAAGAAAGGCCGATCTCCTCGAGCATAGCTCGGGTAATCGGGACATTGGCGTTTGCCAGAGCGCCAACGCCGATCACTTTGCCCTTAAGATCAGCAAGGCGTTGGAGTG
Source organism: Planctomycetaceae bacterium (assembly GCA_020426515.1). Taxonomy (GTDB): domain Bacteria; phylum Planctomycetota; class Planctomycetia; order Planctomycetales; family Planctomycetaceae; genus JACKHO01. The sequence continues at coordinate 3,004 of JAGQPW010000180.1, forward strand.
GACTTTGCTCCAGTACCACGAACTCCCAGATGGATTCTCGAATAGCATTGTAAAAGAACTTCACAGGAATGGCATCCCGCCCGGGCTGATGTGAAATGATCAACGGATCCGGTCCGGGGAACCCTATCGTGACTTCCTTATTGGCGATCTGGGGGAGAAGTACGGCAGCGCCTTTAAAATTCAAAAACTCGAGTTCTATACCCTCCTCTCTAAAATACCCGAGTTCAATTGCCGCATATATCGGTGCCATCCGAACACTGTTACTTGTCGCCTGGCCAAATTTCACGACCTCGGCCGAAGCAGGCGCCCACGCGAGAGCCGCAAAAGCCATAGCTGCGGCTAACCCAACACTGCGGGTGCTAAGTACAAATCTCCTCAGTAAATTTTTCATAGTCTTTCTCCCTCTTTGGTTGCTATTACCTACATGCCTAGAACGTTCTCGCTATTTTTAGACTTCGATGCTTGTCCTCGGCAGTGCCGAGCAGGGAAAGGACACATTCCTCGACCCCCGCGTTGGCATAGGCTTCCAGCCGAGTGCGGCATTCATTCGCATCGCCGGCGATCGCAAAGACCTCTACAGCTTCCTGGGGTATCAAGGCGGTCGCCGCAGCGATATCACGCCTTGCGATTGCGGCCATGACTGCTTCCTGGTCGATGTCCAGTCCACTGGAGTGGATGTTTGCCCGCAGGTTCTCGTTGCGGAACAGAAAGGCGAGCTTCTGGCGCACCTTCTCGTCGCGCTCTCTCCGATCGCCACCGGCGATGAAATACAGGTAGGATGCTTTGCCGAACCTTTCAGGGTCCCGTTTACTCCTTCTTGCCCCGACGACTGCCTTTTCGATCGACTGGCCAGCAAATCTGGCGGTAAGGCCGGCCGATAACACCAGCCCGTCCCCGATCTCACCCGACAGCTCCAGCATTTTCGGTCCCATCGGTGCGAGATAGATTGGCGGTAGATCCTCCGGAGTGAACGCCATACGCGCGCCGGCGAGACGGAAAGTGAGCCCTTCCTGGGTCACGGGCTCGCAGCTCATCAACTCGCGCATAGCTGCCACGTAATCGCGTACTGCTTTGAGCGGCTTCTCGATCGCAATACCGGATTCCCGAAGGAACATCGGGTTGCCTACACCAACCGCGATACCGAAGCGGCCAGGAAGATATTCCGATAGACTGGCAAGCGCCATTGCGGTCGGCGTTGGATGGCGCAGATATGGGCTGACAGAGGTCGGAAAGATGCGTGCTTCGGCGGTCGCCTGCGCCAGTGCGAGACTGGTTGCAAAGGTTTCGCGATAACCTAGATGCTCTGCCACCCAAAAAGAACGGATTCCGCAGTTTTCAGCGAGCTTTGCGATTTCTACCGCGTCACGAATAGGAACAAAGCCATCGAAGCTGATGCCGAGGGAAATCATCCGCCAAAGCCCTCCTGAAGCACGGCCCGAAGTTCACCGATCGAGAGCTTCGCAATTCCGAGACGTTCCAGCGTCAGACCCTCTGAACGAAACTCCTTGCCAGTGGCTATCGAAGCAAGTTCGACCACTGCATCGCATGCCGGGGTCGGCACGCCGGCTAGGCGGCCAAGCTCGCTCAAAAGCACCAGGCCATACGGAATGTCCTCATTGAAGAAACGGTGATCGATCGACTTCGGCGCCTTGATCCAACGGTTCGGGTCGCTGTTTTGAAACGTTGAATACGCTGTACCGCCGGCTTTTCCCGCCTCGTTCGTATAGCCAATCTGGTGGAAATATTCTGGCAGCGGGTCGACCCGGCACTCGAAGGCGCTCGCCACTGCCTGCCTTTCCACGTCAAGCCGATCAATGATCCGCCCGACCGAGGGCGTGATACCCTCGTAGTAGTGGCAATATTCGTCGCCTGATTCGACTCGGCCGATATTGCAAAGCAATGCTGGCGGATGATGAATTGCATTGGTATATGGAAAGACCGTATCCAAAAGTGTCGGGACCGGGGAGACCGCCGGAAAGAGCGGCCGTATCATGTCAGCCAGCTCTTGCGTTCTGGTAGCAGGAAAAGCAGCGAATTTCAGCTTGGCCGCCTTCCGCGAAACACGCACACGGCTGGGAGTTACCTTCCGGCAGATATAGGGCAACGTGGCTGATTCACAGGTAATCGGTGCTGGATGCCCGTGCTGGCGCAGTGCATTTGGAAACAATGTCAGAGTATGACCCGGCGCGGAAAAGATAACCTGATGTTGCGCAAGATGGGGGGCGATAGTCATCGCCATGTTCACATGCGCATGTGTCGGCGCCATAACAACAACCGCATCGGCGCCGTTCATGGCTTCGCCCGCGTCGCTCGTGATCAATGCGAGTGGAGTGAACCCGTCGCCGATAACGCCCTCATGTTCAACGCCGCCAATGGCTTGCATTGGTTGCACGGTCGAAGCGCTGCGGCCATAGAGCCGAACTTCAAGACCCAATTGCGTCAATTCGGCAGCCGCGGCACATCCACCATTGCCAGCACCAATAATCGCCACGCGCTCTATTTTTCTAATCATCATTCAATTGACTCGATATTTAGCGATTTTCTTTTCATCGACTTCGATACCGAGGCCGGGGCTTTCGGGAACCACCAGATAGCCATCTACATATGCAAATGGCTCCACGATGATGTCATCCAAATATTTTCGCCCAGCAGTTTTGGTCCGCTCTATCTCGGCCGTCGAGGTAATCGGGATGGTCCCTGCGAGCTGTATTTCGGGTGCTGCTGCCGCAAGCTGCAGATTGGCGGCATTGCCTATTCCCATCTCGCCGGAACCGTTGATGTCGCTGATCAGACCATGTGCACCCGCAATTGTCAGAAGGCGTCGCGCATTCCAGAGGCCGCCGGGTTTTGTGTAGTATACCGAAAGGTATTGTGCCGCCGCTGTTTGGCCGATGCGAACGACGTCGCGCTCGCTCCAGCAGCTTTCGTCCGCCATGACGGGTAAGCGGCAACGCGCGGCAAACTGCGCCATACGCTCGAGTCCCTCGACCGGCTGCTCCATGTAAAGTAACCGGTATTGATACATCTCTTCCACTGCGCGCAGCGCCTCGTGCACCGTGGCATATCCCTGGTTCGCGTCGACCCGGATCGCAATATCGTCACCTAATGCACGCCGTACCTCACGGACAAGCTCCACGTCCCGCTCGACATCGATGCCGATCTTCAACTTTATCGTACCGACACCCTCCGCGGCGACCTGCTGGACCTCTTCGACTGCAGATGAAATTTCCATCAGGCCGATGCTGTGCGCGACGGGGATACGATCTCGGAATTTACCACCAAGCATTTGATACACCGGCATTTCAAGTTGCCTTGTCACAGCATCGAGCGCAGCGATTTCCACGGCGGCCTTCGCGTAGGGATGGCCGCGCAACACGCGGTCCATGGCCTGATGCACCGCTTCAATTCGGCGCAGATCAATTTCCGCCAGCGCTGGCGCGAGATATTTCTCGATCACGCTGCAGGCAGTTTCGGCAGTTTCGCCATAGCGGCAACCATCATCGCCGCCCCACGTCGCGATTGTCTGCGCTTCACCCCACCCAATTGCTCCGCCCATCAGACGTAGCTTCACAACGACATATCCCCGTCCCGCCGGAGCTGTCATGCCGGCCCACAAGTGCGGTCGTCGCGCCGGCAACGAGATTACGATTGTCTCGATGGAATGGAGGCTGAATTCGGACATTCAACCAACCTCGATCAGTTCGTCGTTATTCGAGATATTTCCGGTGATGTAGTCGAAGCCGTCCTCAGTGATGACGTACATATCTTCAATATGAAAGCCGTAACGGCCGGACACCATGTAGAGCGGCTCCATCGTGAAAGTGATGTTCTTCTCCAAAACGATGTCGCGCGTATCGGTAATATAGGGTTCCTCATGTATCGTCTGGCCGATCCCGTGCCCCAAGAATTTGAGCGTCGGTTCGATTCCATTCTCACGGCACGCGAGCACATAGGTGCGATAGAGATCCGCAACTGGGGTCCCCGGTTTCAACATCGTTTTGCAGATTTCACGCGCCTGAATGAGCTTCGCCCAGGTCTTACGCTGCTCCTCGGTCGGCTTGCCGACCACGGCGGTACGGGTCACATTCGAACGATAACTGTCGAGGTCGCCTAGTACTTCCACGCGGATAATATCACCCGGTTCGATCTTCTTGTTAGTCGTTCCACAATTTGTGATTGAGCTGTTAATGCCAGAGCCGACGCGATACTTGAAGTTCGTCGATCCACCTGCAATCATTTGGTCGACGATCCGCCGGGCGACATCAATTTCCGTCATGCCAACCCGAATTTCCCTCAGCGACTCGTGGATGACCTGCTCCGTGAGCAGACCTATCCGTCGAATGATTCCAAGTTCCTCATCGGTCTTGATCATCCGCGTTTTGAAATAGAGACCCTTGCATTCCTCGAACGTCGCGTTCGGTAGGTTCTGTTGCAGGCGCTGAAAATCGCTCGCCGGCATAAAATCAAGTTCGATAGCGATCCGGCCGGAATCGACGCCCGCTTCCTTCAAGGTGTCGGCCAATATGTCCGAGGGATTTTCCTTGAACTGATCGTATGATCGGATGTCCTTGAAGCGAGAACGCGCCATCGCCTGTTTTTCTTCGACATTCACGACAATCTGCGTCGCGAAATTATCGCCGGCGATAACCGTGATTGTTCGGCGGAAACGATTGGTAGCATGGCTTGGAACTAAGAATCCTGCAGTATACGTAACATTATCTTGAGAGTATGCGACAAGTGCGTCATATCCTGCATCGTGCATCCGTACTCTGAGCTGGCTTATAACCTGATGTTCATGACTGGTGTGTTGTTTCTTTTTTCGGTTATTAACAAGCGCTGCTTGTGCCATTACCGTCCATACCCTCTTTACAACCCAATCGTGCCCGACAAGGCACATTCAATAATCTGATGGTACTGTCACGAAAAAAAATGTGGTGCCGAATTCACGTTACGGCGCGACATAAATCGCTGTGAATTTGCCGCACGGATTCAACTTCCGCCGCAATGCCGCTTACAACCTTTCAACACCGTCTGATGGGGATGAAATCGGAGTGTCTGCGTAGCCGGTGCCTGGCGCCTTCGATCTGGACGTGACGGCTTGGCGCAAGAGGCGGTCGAGCAACGCGGTGGCGACGACCGGCTCGCCGAGGATTTGATGATGCGTTTTTCCTCGATCGTCTATTGCGCTGTGCGAGAATGCGCAGGATGTCGATCAGCTCGTCCGGGCGGACGTGAGCTGGGACAGCCTAGCGGTTCGCCACACAGAGGCGGTGAGTACGGCCAACGAGGAATCGGAAGTGAGAAGAAGCCGCAAGACCGGCAAGTTCACGGAGGTCTGCGTCACCGATCCGGATGCCACCGTGGCGACAAACGCCCGCAGC
>JAGQPW010000181.1 GCA_020426515.1 Planctomycetaceae bacterium
GAATGCACAACGTGGCTGGGGACCGGCACACGTGGCGCGGAACTCGATACGGTTCAGTTGAGCGAACCGGCCGGTCTCACGGTGGTCGGGGACACACTGTTCATTGCGGACACCAACAATCACCGAATTCTCAAATCGAATCTGAAGACGAAAGCGACCTCGGAATTCGTCGTTGAGGGGCTGACACCACCGGCTCCACCGAAGGTCATGCCAACGGATGATGCGGCGGGTGTTCCCGTGGCTGCTGTGGCGGCGACCATGGTCAGCGGAAACCAGCTGCAGGTTACGGTAGATTTTGATCTGCCACACGAATTCAAACTCAACCAGCTGGCCCCAGTCGGATATCGACTGCTGGCCGATGAATCTCAGACCGTCGTGGATTCAGCCGCCATTGGTCCCAAGAAGCGGGCCGAGAGTGATGGCAAATCCGCTTCGTTCGTCATCCCGCTGACTGGCAAGTCCGGTCAGGTGGATCTCGAAATTCAGCTGACCTTCCAGTATTGCAGCGATGGAAAAGGTGGCGTGTGCCGCTTTGCCACGCAGCGCTGGAAACTTCCGCTGACAAGCTCAGCTGATGGGGAAAAGACGCTCATGCTGATTGCCAAACCCTGAGTTCTGCTGTCTTCTATTGTGGCAACGCGTTCATCGGAACTCACTTCAGGAAGGATTCCACTGCAGATGTCTGATCAGCGAAAATACTGGCTGGGATTCGATCTGGGCGGCACGAAAATGCTGGCCCAGGTCTATGATGAAGATTGGAAAATCGTGGGCCGCGAGCGAAAGCGGACCAAGCCAGGATCTGGAGCCGACGGCGGAATCGACCGCATGGTGGAGACTGCACAAAAAGCACTCGATTCGGCCAAGATTTCCTGCTCGGAACTGAAAGGGATGGGAGTGGGGTGCCCCGGTCCGGTGGACATGGATCGCGGAATACTGCTGCAGCCTCCCAACCTCGGGTGGGAATCGGTCAATGTGAAGGACCGACTGGAGAAAGTCTTTTCCTGTCCAGTGGCGATCCTCAATGATGTCGATGCCGGCGTCTATGCGGAATATCGTCAGGGGGCGGCCAAGGGGGCACGTTGCGTATTGGGCGTGTTTTGCGGGACGGGGATTGGGGGCGGCTGTGTTTACCAGGGAGAAATCCTGCGAGGCGTTCGCAGTTCCTGTGTGGAGATTGGGCACGTTCAGGTGATGTCCAACGGGCCACGCTGTGGTTGTGGTCAGCGCGGGTGCCTGGAGTCGGTGGCCAGTCGGCTGGCGATTGCGTCGCAATGTGCACGTGCGGCTTACCATGGTGATGCCCCTTATCTGCTCGAAAATGTAGGCACCGATCTGGCGGACATTCGCAGTGGTGCACTGGCGGCCGCGGTGAAGCAGGGAGATCGCGGTGTGAAGGAAGTCATTCGCGAGGCGGCCCGCTATATCGGGATCGCCATCGCTGGCGTGGTAAACGTGATGTCTCCCGATGTGGTGATTCTCGGCGGTGGAATGGTGGAAGCCATGCCCGATCTGTTCATGGACCGCGTTTCCAGTTCCGCCAACAAACGGGCGATGCCTGCGTTTCGTGATACCTTCACGATCCATCTGGCCAAGCTTCAGGATGAAGCCGGGGTCCTCGGAGCTGCCCTCTGGGCGGAACACGTCCTGTCCTGAAACGAAAGCACTGGTGTGGTCAGAAAGCAGATCGACCAGATTCCCTCACTTCCTCCGCGACCGGTCGACGGTCACAAGGGTACGTTTGGTCGCGTGTTGCTGGTCGCTGGCAGCTGGGGCATGACCGGGGCGGCGATTCTCTCGGGACGCGGGGCCTTGCGTGGCGGAGCAGGACTCGTGTACGTCGCGACGCCTCACAGCTGCCTGCCCGTGGTCGCGGCGGGTGAGCCTTGTTACCTCACCGTATCTCTGCCTGAAGAACGTGGTGGCGAACTGAGCGAGCAGGCTGCACCGCTCGTGATGCAGAAGCTGCAGCTCATGCAGGCCGCTGGAATCGGTCCCGGCTTGGGCCGCTCGGTCGTTGGCGATGAAATGGTGCTTGACGTTTTCGTTCACGCTCCTGTCTCCTGCGTGATCGATGCGGATGCATTGAACGCGCTGGCCGACCACCCGGATCGACTGGGCCAGCAGCAGGCTCCCCGTATCCTGACTCCGCATCCCGGTGAGTTTTCGCGACTGAGTGGCCGGACAATGCAGCAGATTTCCGCCGATCGTGTGGGGGTGGCGATCGAGTTTGCCAGGCAGCACAACGTTGTTGTCGTGTTGAAAGGCGCGGGGACTGTGGTGACGGATGGCACTCGTTACTACGTGAACACCACCGGGAATAGCGGTATGGCAACGGGGGGCTCGGGAGATGTCCTGACCGGATTGCTCACGGCGATCCTTGCTCAAGGTTTACCGCCGTTCGAAGCAGCTCAACTGGCAACGTACCTGCATGGCCTGGCTGGTGACTGTGCGGCACGAGAGCTGACACAACCGGGGCTGATTGCTTCTGATCTGCCCGATTATCTACCGCGTGCATGGGCCGCGGTGCAGTGACAATGGCCCGGGTCGGTCGTTTACAGCAGTGAGGCTACCAGGGAACTTCCATCAGCCCGACAATCTGGCGGGCGAGTTGGTCGGTGAGATCCTGCGTTGCCGTGGCCAGACTCTGGCCTGGTTCCGGAGCGAAGCTTGTCTGAGAGATGACGTGGGCCGCCTGCATGTCGATGGGAATGCGGCGCTCTGACAGAACCTGTCCGGTGCGCAAGTCGGTCCAGCGGACTTCGATGGCGACCGAGAGTTCCAGTTCGCGGGGATCGTCGTAACGAGTCTGGTTATCGACCCGCTTGTCGATGCTCACAATGCGTCCGGTCAGTTCCGTTTCTGCAAAGCCGGGCTTCGCCAGACGGTAACTCGTTTGCGACTGAATCTGCTTCTGCACGGCTTCGGTGAGTTGCAGCTCATATCCGCGACGGAACGAATCGTTCTTGAAGATGGGGACATGCACTGTGCGGACATCTTGCCGATAGGGACTGCCAACAATGTAGCCACAGCCCAGCACCATCAGCAGACCATACACTCCCATCACGGCAGCCAGGCTGCGTGCGATTCGCTGAATGAGCAGGGAGGAAGTCACGTTGATCTGGAAACCTGGTTACAGGGAGGCACGTCCAGCATCGGTTGAAGACGGCTGGCTCTCCGAGGGAGGAGACTGGAGTTTCGGTGGTTCTTCAGCGCGACGGAGCAAATTGCCGAATCGCTTCCACGGGCTGACGCGTTCCGGTGATTCTTCGCTCGTCCTGGCCGGTGACTCTGCAGGCATGGCCAGCGGCTGGTTCGACTTGGGTTCGGGTTTGGGGGTCGCCGGGGCGACAGGCTCGCCGGTCTCGACCGGACTGCTGGTCGACGACCTTGCGAGTGGATTCCAGCGACTGCCGGAACTGCCTTGTTCGCGTTCGGCCCGTTGCTGAATCAGGACTTGTCGAGCCTGCTCCGCATAGGGGGAATCCGGGTAGCGATTCATGATCAGGTTGCAGTGCAGGGTCACGCCTTCCGGGACCCCCTTGACCTGATAAAACTCAACAATATCCCACAGACGGGCTTCTTCTGCCCGCTGCAGCTTGGTGACTTCTTCCTGCAGACGCTGGCGTTGTTCTGGATCGAGATCGGGGAACAGCTGCAGTGCGGCGACTTTCAGCTCCCGAGCCTCCTCCAGCGACTGGCTGTCGTAAGCGGGGCCCTGGTAACTGGCCAGCGTTACGTGCGATCCGATGATAAACGCGTCCTTGAAGTGCTGGCTGTCGGGATACTGTTCCCGCAGCAGTTTGTACAACCGGGCCGCTTCGACGTAGTTCCCGGTTCGCAGATTGTGGTTTGCGGAGAGCATCAATGCATCGTCGGCCAATGGACCGGTGGCATCGTGCAGCCAGATCGACCGCAAGGCCAGCAGGCCGCGACCATAGGTGTCGAAGGTCGGACGACTGCGATCGGTCAGATTCGGCAGGACGGCAATGCGTCGATAGGTCGAAAGTTCCTGTGGTTTCGATTCCGCCGAGGCCACTTTCACTTCAGCATCGCCCTGGGCACCGACATCTTCCGGGAACTCAAGCCAGTAGCGGGCAATTCGGAACAGCTGCCGGGTGACCTGATCGAGATGCCGTGTGGAAGGATATCGCTTCAGCAGGTCGTCGTAGCTGTCCTGGGCAGAAGCGTAACGCTGCATGGCAAACTGGGTCTCGCCCAGCATGAACAGTGCGTCTTCCTCAATGGGATCGCCGAAGCTGCTGTACGGATCGAACTGCTCAACGTCTCCCAGGCCCCACCAGCGTCGCCAGCGAACGTTGAACGATTCGTACGTGTCTCGCCGAGCTTCAGCCAGACTTTTGAATTCTTTCTCAGCCTCGTTGTATTTGCCCGCATCCAGCATGGCCACCGCATTTTCGAATCGGTCGAGATCCGCGGCCATCGACGAGTTGGGGTCGGCTTTGATTTCTTCACGCCGCTTCTGCCAGCTGCGTTCCTGGAGATGGCGTTCGGTCGGGCCCTGAACATTGCCGGTATCGTACTTTGTGTCGGCAACCAGTTGGATGATGTCATCCGACTGTCCTCGCGCTGCAAGGCCGGAAGAGCCGCCAGCGCAGCCGGAAGCGAGCCCCAGTGCACCTGTCAGGAGCAGGCACCAGGGCCTCAGCTGTTTGGCGGTGAAGTTGTTTGATTGCATGGGAGGCATCCCCAGTGGGCCAATCGAAGCGAGACGGCGGATGCCATTCGCCGGTTTCGCGCTGATCGTTATTTGAAATTCAGGTAGGCCAGCATCTTGGGGCGTTTGCCCAAGGCGTGGCAGATGACTGAGGTGACGAGTCGCCGGACTTCCTGCCATTGTCGGGGCTGTAAAACGAGGCGACGGGCCAGTTGTGTTTGTTCGGGGTCGGACAGCCGGCTCACAATCGTGATGATTCCGGGGGACACTTCGGTGTGTTGGTACTCAGGTTGACCGCAATTTGCACAAATCACGCCCCCTTCGGACACCCAGTACCTTCCAGCAGATCCCGAAGTCACGGGAGTTCCGCACAGGCAACAGGTGGTGAAGTCGGGGAGTTGACCTATTTCTCGCAGGATTGCGAGTTCGAATTGCAGGATGGGAATTCGGGCATCGAGGGGAGAACTGTCTGATACCGGTGCAGATTCGTTGCTGGCAATGGACAGGCTGGCCAGCGACTGGACTGCGACGTCATACAGTTCCGGATGGGGATCGTCTGGCTCCGTGAGTGCATCAAGTAGCTCGGCAATGTAGTAACCACCGTAGAGGTGGTTCAGACTCCTGGGAGGGGGGTGAAACCGCCCCAGCAATTGAGCTTCTGTCAGCAGATGCAGGGCACCCGACGATCTGGGGAGCAAAACTACGCCACATCGCGAAAGCAGGTCAAGAGCAGAGTCGAACGCGCTCCGCAGCCGTTTGGCCCCTTTGGCAAGGCAGGATATCTTGCCAAAGTCCTTGGAATACAACGTGACGACGCGGCTCGATTCGCTGAAGTCGGCCAGACGGATGACAATTGCTTCGGTCTTTTCTGCCGACATGGGACCGCTGGCCACCTGAGATACGCGAAGAGGGGAGTACGAAACACCTTCAACCAGCGTCGGAACGCCGGGGATCTCTACTGAGCATAGTTGGCGAACAGACGTTGCAGAATCGCCTGCTCCAGTGCGGTGTCGCGTCCCAGTGGTACCCAACCCGAGGCGGTCGTCTGGCCAACCACGGGATCAAGGTCGCGTTGGAGCGGGGTGCTTTCCTGGAACGTGGCCGCACCGGGCGAATTGGCGGCGACGCCGGGCAGATCTTCCTTTTCTTTCAACACCACGACGCTCACAAGATAACCAGTTTGCTGTTCGCTGGGCTGCAGGCTGAGCTGGACCGTGCGACGAATCGACTGCGTGGTTCCTTCGAGGCGATCAGCGATGGTCACGGCGTCCCCGTGCCAGGGTTCGAAGATACTGGCACCGACTTGAGGATGCGTTTCAATGGTCCGGGCGAGACGGTTCTCACGGGCGATTTCGAAGTGGTACCCATGCAGCACTTCGACCGCTCGTTCCCAGACCAGTTCATCGTTCGAGGTGGACACAAACAGTGGATTGGACACAGGTTGCTGCTGTGTAAACAGACCGGGACCAGCAGCGCAACCGCACAGGCCGACGATCAGCGACAGCAATAGCAGGGACCGGAACATCCGTGTGTGGTCGTGAGCAGAATGATGGGGAATGACGCCAGTCTCGCAGATATCGCCAAAACGCAGCAAGAGAGAATCGGACCGTGGCGTTACTTGGTTAGCGCTAACAGTCTGCTGACCGTGAGTTAGCGCGCTAACTTGATTGCGCTTGGGGACTCCAATTGGAGTCCGTGTTGCAAGGTTCATTTGGCAAAGTGGTTACGTCGGTCTGTTGGCGGCAGGTGTGACTGGCACGAAACGTGCAAAAGAACAAACAACGAACACCAACCCGGAGGGCAACCCCATGTTTCTGAAACAATACTACCTTGGCTGTCTCGCTCATGCGTCGTACATGATCGCCGATAAGTCGACCGGCGTTGCTGCAGTGGTCGATCCTCAGCGGGACATTGAACAGTACCTGCAGGATGCCCGTGAACACGGTTTTGAAATCAAGCACGTCTTCCTGACGCACTTCCACGCGGACTTTCTGGCTGGCCACATCGAATTGCGCGACCAGTTGGGAGCCACGATTTACCTCGGTGCCCGAGCCGAAGCGGAATACGACTTTGTCCCACTGAAGGAAGGGGACCGAGTTGAGTTTGGCTCAGTCCGTCTGGAAACGCTGGAAACCCCCGGCCATACGCCCGAAGGCATCTCGCTGCTGGTGTACGACCTGGAGAAAAGCGAGTCAGAACCGCACGCTGTGCTCACAGGAGACACACTTTTCATTGGTGATGTCGGCCGACCGGACTTGCTGGCCTCGATTGGCGTGACCGCCGTTGAGCTCTCCGAAATGCTGTATCACTCCATCAACAAGCTCAAAGCATTGCCGGACAGTACGCTCGTTTATCCCGCTCACGGAGCAGGCTCACTGTGCGGTAAGAACCTGAGCGATGAGACTGTCAGCACGATTGGAGAGCAGAAGAAGTACAACTACGCCCTGCAGGACATGCCAGAGGACGAGTTTGCCCGCATTGTGCAGGTCGAACAGCCTGATGCTCCAGAGTATTTCGTGTACGACGCGATCAAGAATCGCCAGGAACGCGAAAACCTCGAAGAGACGATGAGCAAGTCGATGAACGCTTTGCCGCTTGAGGAAGTGCTCAAGCGACAGGCCGCCGGCGAACAGGTGGCCGATGTCCGCGATGGAGGCGACTTTGACGCAGGCCACCTGCGCGGGGCCGTGAACATCGGTCTGCGAGGCAAGTATGCCACGTGGGCCGGAACGGTCCTCAATCACTCCGCACCGATCGTTGTGATTGCCGACGAAGGTGCTGCGGCAGAGGCTGTGATGCGGCTGGGGCGAATTGGATTCGACAATGTCAGCGGCTATCTGGATGGCGGCATGACGGCCCTGATCGATCACCCAGAACACGTGGAATCCGTCGAACGGGCGACAGCTCCGGCGGTGCAGGAACTGCTGGAACAGCATGAACTGCTGGTGCTTGATGTCCGGGCGGAACGGGAACGGGAAACCGTCGGTTACATCAATGGCAGCCTGAACATTCCGCTCAACCATCTGGAAGAACGTATCTCGGAAGTCCCCGCGGATCAGCGGATCGCTGTTCATTGTGCCGGAGGTTACCGGTCAGCGATTGCGGTCAGTCTGCTGCAAAAGCATGGCATCACGAACGTGCTCGACATGGTGGGCGGTTTCCAGGCCTGGGTGAAGTCGGGTTTGCCTGTCACCGAGCATGCCGCTGCCACCGCGAATTGATGACTCATTGAATACTCAGGTGAGTGGCTGCCTCCAAGGCAGTTGACTGCATCCCGATCGACCCGCCGGGCTCAGCAAGGATTCCCGACCCCACTCACCTGATTTTTGTCACAACGTTTTGAATTTTCAGTTCAACGCACAAATCATTCACGAAACGCATCAGGAGGATTCTCACATGGCTACTGCAACTCTCAACACCATCACGCCTCAGGAACTCAAGCAGCTTCTCGATCGCGGTGAACAGGTCGAAGTGATCGACGTTCGCACTCCCGTCGAGTTTCAGGAGGTTCACGTCACAGCGGCCCGCAATGTTCCGCTCGACCAATTGAAACCTGCCCAGGTCATGGAGA
>JAGQPW010000182.1 GCA_020426515.1 Planctomycetaceae bacterium
CGGAAGCTTTCCTGGACGGATCGCGACAGGGCGGAGGGAAGATACAGTCGCCGCTCCGAAAACCCAGCCAGTGCACTCAGGGCGACAGGACGAACTTGCGGGCTCGCAAGGGGACCTTCAACCAGAAACGGACGACGGTCCAGCGCGACAACCACCATGGCATCTCCTGTCGCGCGCAGACGGTCGATGTCCTCGCTGGTCAGCCCCAGCAACTGGTAGCCGGGAAACTCCTGCCCCCCCTCAGTGGGGGAAAAGGCGACCTGTGCAGCCGCACTCACTTCATTCCCGTCGCTCAGCCCCAGTGTTGACTGAGCAGCAGCCGGGCTGGCTTGCGGTCCGGATGCGTTGTCGAGAGGACTTGGCACATTCGGTGTGGTCTGTTCAGCACTGGCGGGAGAGGAATCGAGTGATCCTCGCAGCAGTTCTCCAGCGTACTTGAACACCGACTGCGGCGTCATCGTCTGGGCAGCCTGGGGTGTTGCAGGATTGGCCTCCGCCGACAATTCAACCTGCGTTCCCTGTGTGGAGAGGATGGGATTGGTACCCCAGGCAATGAACCAGGACTCCGGTGTCCAGAGCAAGGCCACGACGATGGGGAGATGGACGAGCAGGCTGTTCAGCCAATGGGTGCGGGTGGGACGCAACATGGTCAAGACTCCTGAAGTGAATGGAAGTGGTGGGATGTCCCCGCGACCTACGGGGACTGGGAACTGGTTTGCTGGGTGACAAGTTGAGCTGTGAAACCGGCCTCGGAGATTCGTCCGGCAACTTGCAGTACCGGCCCCAACTCGGCCCGTTGATCTCCAGCCACAAGAAACCGTGCGGACTCCGGTGCATTGGCGAGTCGCTGGCCGAGGTCCGACCGGTCCAGCGGCTCCTGGTTCCAGGTGAGCTGACCATCCGCGTCGACGCCAATCATGACCATCTCGATGTCCTCCTCCGCCTGAATGGCAGTCGTCCCAGAATCGAGCTGACTAAGTTCCAAGTCGGCGGTGGCGAGCTGTGAAGCGGGGATGAGGAGCACGAACGTACACATCAACACCACAAGAATGTCGATGAGCGAGGTCATGTCGGGACCGGCGTCCGCCAAGGAGTCGTCTTCAAGGTCACTGCGCCACATGGGTCACCTCCTGGCGGATTGTTGGGGAGTACTCGATGGTTTGGTGTTCGGCGGTGTCTTCTTCCGAGTCCCCTTCGGCGATGAGCGGTTGTGCGGCGACCAGCGCGGCGATGTCCTGCCGCAGATCGTGCAGGAGTTCAAACAGGTGAGTCTGCTGTTGCTGTTCGAGACGCTGTTGAGCCTTCGCCTCGCTCTGTTGTTGCTGTCGTTCCTGCTGTTCAAAGCGATCCTGGTCGCGCTGATGCTCCTCGTGGAGGCGTGACCTGAGCGAGAGGCACCCGGTAATCAACTCCGCCTTGAGTTGCTTCAAGTCGATGTTGACCTTCGTCGCCGCGAGCATCGACACCAGGGCGACAATCATGCCCAGAAGAGTGGACATCAACGCGAGGCTGATCCCTTCAAATAAGGCTGTCAGTTCACCGGGTGCGGCAGCGTACGCATCCAGTGTTTGCGAGACTCCAAGAACTGTGCCCAGGAGTCCAAGAAACGGAGCGGAACGCATCAAAAATCCACTGAGCGGCAATGCTGATCTTTCAATGCGATGAAGGGCCAGGGAGATTTGCACGAGCAGTTCGTCCAGTTGAACACCAGGCCGGCAAGCGTTGAGGACCTGCGTCAGGTGTATCCAGCGGGGAAAACGGCGTCGTGTCCCGGACATGGTCCGCAGCTGGTCGATTTCCGCATTCAGCGAACGAAGCGGGACACGGGAGCCAGCCATCGCGAGATAGCTGACGGCACACACGGATTCGCCGAACAGGGCGAGCCAGACAAACATTTCCAGGACGGACAAAAGGAGTTCCAACATGCCATTCCCCTTCGGGATTCCGGAGTCGAAAGAATTAGGCCGGGGCAGCGAAGTGCTGCCCCGGCCCCCAAACCTGTGGCCCATCAGGAGTGGGTGAGCATTAGTTACGCAGGTCAGCAGCCAGCCGCTGCAGGCGGTCAGCCAGTTCCAAAGCATCCCGGGCCAACTGTTCCCGCGATTCACTGGCTTCCGGAGCCATCTCGGGCCGAGTGGCCTCCGGTGTAAATGACGTCAAATCGATCTCCAGGTCCGACTTGACAGGCTCGGGGCATGCCACCTGCGGCACCACGAGTCGGCCGTTGTGGATCTCAACAACCGGCTTCTTCGATTGGACGCGCTGAATGGGCGAGGCGGCCCCGACACTGGGCTTCGCAGCGGCCGTTTCCTTTGCGGTGGAGGCGAAGTAGTCTTCGAGCGATTTCAGCGTTCCAGCCGTAATGTCCTGGAACCGCTGCTGGTAACCCGGGTAGCGGCTGCCCAGCATCTGGTGCTGCATCAGCGCCTTCCGGAGCAGTGCTTCGGCTTCCTCCTCCGTGGGGAGATCATTCAGCAGAGTCGTGCCGATCGCAGGGCTGTTGACCGTTGGAGCGGTCGGCGCCGCCTCCTGGGCCGGGAGGGTAGTGGAGGCGAACAGAATCAGGGTAATGGCGATGAGGGTTTTCATCGGAATACATTCCTTACAAGGGTTGAGAGATGGCCATCGACAGTTCGATGGCGGTGTACGGATTCGACTACGGGGCAGGTGAGGACTTCAGGGTCTGAAACAGCTGAGCCATTTCCAGCACCGAGGCCGTATCGACCTTGGTCTTGATGTCCTCGGGAAGGTCATTGACCTGTTGGATCAACTGCGCGACGTTATCCGCCCCGCGAGGTCCCGAGGAAACCGCGCCGCTGAAGTAGAGCCCCCCGGCCGCGGCCGAGAGGAGGGCCATCGCAAGTAGTTTTTTCATGGTTCTGAGTTCCTATTTTCCAGAGGCAAGTTGGGGAGTGGGTTTCGTGTAGGAATCTACGATGCTCTTCAACGGGGCCGAGTTCGTCACGGGGAGTGTGATGGTGTCGAGCTTGGTCCGATGGAGCGTGGCGGTGTCGAGCAGATTCTGGCCGATCCCTCCGATTCTGCTCAGCGAAGTCGACATCTCCTGCATTCGCTGACCAATGGCCAGCATCTCCGCGCGTGCTTTTCCAGCAGCAAGGTTGCGCTCACGAAGACGGGCCACATTGGTCAGGCTGGCGAGGGTACCGTCGAGTCCCACAAACGCGCGTTCAAGTGCGTATTCCTGGACATCCAATGCTGCCAGATAACTGTCCACAACCGCGACTTCCTCGGAGGCAATGGCGGCAATCTCCTGTGAAATGGATGCGTTGCGGTTGAGGATTTTCAGCTCCTGATCGAGGTTCCGAATGCCCCGATCGACTGCCAGAGGGACTTCCCCCTGCGACTCCAACAGGGGCTTTGCCTGTTTTGCCAGCTGCCGGAGTTTGTCTTCAATCGCCTTCGCCTGCGTCGCCTGCATTGCCGCGGAATTCGCTTCACGCTCCTGCAGTTCCTTCAGATCTTTGAGCTTCGACTCACCCGCCGCGCGCGCTTTCCCAATAGCCTTCTCGACATCGGGCCGAACGCTGGAGTATTCCTCCAAGTGGACGACTGTTGCGGTCAACGACTCGCTGACGAGGTCTTCGTACCGCGCGACGTAGCGAACGTCATCGGGGTTCTTGACCAGTTCGGGAAGAAACTCGGCGATGGCGGTCAGCTTCTCGTCAAGCGCGTCCACCAGCGCGTTCTTTGGAGGCAGTATCAACTGCTCCAGGGCTTCCTGAAGTTCAGACGTTTCTTCGGTGAACTCCAGGATCATTGACTTGGCGGATTCCACCTGAGACGGCGGGGCTTTTTCCTGCCCGAAAGCAGCGCCCATCCCCAGAACGCAGATCGCTGCGCAGGTGATGGGCAAGGTACGTGGACTAAACATGGCAGAACCTTTCAAGGGGTTGGAGAAACATGGGCCGTTGGCGCGAGTGCGGTCGAAGATCGCGACACACACCAGCGGCGGTCTGGGGGTTTTCAGCGGGTCGCTGGTTGCAATTGGGAGCCTCCCAGTCGCGATCAGCGGCTTGCTGTTCACCGAGATCAGGGTGGGGAGAATGTGTGTCGTGACAGAAAAACACTCGTCCCGAGAAAGTTTTCTGAAAAACTTCTCAGTCCCGACCGCAGATGGGACAGGGGCCATTTCCGACGCTGGAGCCCTCGATGATTTCCGGAGTTGCGGACCAGTTGAGGCGCAGCCAGCGAGAGCCGCGGGTTTGCTCGGTCACGGCATCAATCCACATCTGAACACCCATGCCAGCCAGCATGGAATTGAGGAGGATGGACGAGCCGGCCCGCGTATCCGACCATTCGCGTCTGGGACCACGAATCAATCCACTTTCGGGACGTCCCATCTCGTACCAGAGGTCGCCACGAACGTTGGCTTCTGGCCCTCCCACACACAGCATGCAGCCGTCGTCACCCGGTTGAAGGAGACGAGCATCCCCAAACATCTCCAGAGTCCCGTCACGGCGACGCTGAATCTCGCTGGCCACGTCCAAATGAGGCGTGATGAGATCATGGGTCATCCGAGCAACGGCCTGCCGTGCTGCCATGGAATCGACGCAGGTGACGATAAGATCACTGCGATGTCGCAGGAAATCACGGCCACCAGGACTGAGGGCGGACTGGTCACAAATCGACAGGTCAAGTTCTGGGCGCAGAGTCTGCAACTGCATTGCCAGCGCCCGAACCTTCGGGGTTCCTGCAGAATTCACCGGCAACATGCGAATTCCTGACAGGTTCTGGGGCTCAACCACGTCGTTATCAATGAGACGCAGCCTCTGGACTCCCAGCGTGCTCAGGAGTGACGCGACTTCCGTGCCGAGACGACTGACGCCCACGACTGTAACCGTCGCCCCTTGAATCTTGGCCAGGCCTTCGGAACCAACGATTGGCTCCAGGCGACTCCACTTCTCTGTGTCACTCGGTCTGGCGTTCGGTTCATTGCTCGACAGCGACAAGATTCCGCTGGTCGAAATCATCACTTCGTCGACGCTAGCGATGGTTCCCTGATCCCAGAGCACACACTCCCAGCGTTCGTAGTTTTCAGGATCAATCAACAGCAGCACGAGGTTTTGCGAAGGGAGCGGCTGCAGATGTGACAGAAGTGCCCTGCATCCGCTCTCCATGCCCAGCACCAGCAGGTCTGCTCGCGGCTCGTGGTCGGCGAGGTTGATCGTTCCCACGACAGGGGCCAGGTGGGAGACAATCGCTTCACGGTAGTGCCCACTCCGATGCCAACGGATTGGCCCGACCGCGAATCGACAATCCTCTAGGGCAATGGCACGGATTGCGTTTTCGAATGCGACTGGTTGAATGACTAATCGATCAGACGTGAAGTTCTTTGTTTGAAGTCCCATGTTGATTCACAGTACGGGCATGCCAGGAAGAAGATCCTCGCCCCGATCAGAAAGAAGAATCGGGGCGAGGCCGGAGAGGGCGCATTCTGGGACAGCCTCAGTCTGCCGAGGCAGCGCGAGACAACTGCGTCAATTGACGCTGCTGACGTTCAGCCTGCTCAATGTGAGTAACAAAGCGTGCGAGTTGTGGCGACCGCCGCTTCGTTGTTGCTGGTGGAGGCTCTACCGTTGGCAATGGATCACCGACCGGATTCCGTGACGTCTTCATGGGAGTTCCCTTTCAAGAGTGACGATGATGCCCCATGCATCATCTCTCTTTTCAGGGAAGCGATTTCGGAATTGTGACGAGGAATTGGTGCTCCGGGATGTTGATCTTGCTTCGCAGCCTCTGCGCGAGCGGACAGAATGTACAACACCTGAAACTGACGAACAGGCTTCTTCTGTTATTGGATCTGCCCAGTCGCCGAGCGTAGTCGCTCACCGAATTCCGCTTCGCTGCACGGATCAAGTGACTTCATTCCAGCCTCACGATTGTTGAGCCTCAACCCATAGTGGAGGTGCAATGCTTCGACCTGCAAGAATGCCATGCCGTCAAATGGGACCTTTCCCTGCAGGTATTCCATGGCTCGCTCTTTGGCCCGGTCGATTCCAAAGCCACGAATAAGTCGAGCTGCGATACTGACTGTCACATGGCAGCGGCGAACGAACGTATAGGCTTGGATCGATTCTCCCCGAACGAGCCACGGGAACTCCATGGCGTCTTGCATATGGAGGTCAATGAATTTATTGATCTTTATCCCCGCCCTCGAACTCCGCTTACGAATTGCGCCCCCCTTCTCGGAGCAGGGAACCAACGATTTTTTTCTGGCAGTCTCGCTATCGAGATTCAATACTTCCGTCAGGTAGTAGGCTTCGAACTCAATGTACTTCAGTGATGGCAGAGTGCTCCGTTCCTGCTCTTTGCTCCATGCTTTCTCCGCGGCAACGATTCCAAGCTGAGGGTTGCCAGTTTTTTCATTTTCAACGTGCGCCAGTTCGACGCAAACTTCACTCACGAGGTGAATGTTTCGCTGCGTCAGCTGCGATCGCTCTTGCTCAACAGGATCCCAAAGCCTTTTCGCGACGTCCGCTTTCTGTTCTACAGAATGCGGCGGTTGAGGCTCGCGATCGACGGTTGGCTTATCGCTCGGGATCTCGGGCTTCGGTTTCTTACTATGGTTCTCATCAGCTTCAGATGGCGAATTGTCTGAAGTCCTTTTTCTTGGTTTGCCGCTTGGATTCTGTTGGTCCGCTGGAAGCTCGTCGAGGACTTTGTCCAACGCCTCGGTCATCCAGTAGATCAGCTTTGACCGACTGATGTAAGCAAGCTCAGTGACAATCTTCGCCATGCTTGTTCGCATAACGTCTTTATCAACTGCTGGGTGAACACGACATTTCCAGATCTCATTGCTAGCCAGATACACGTAGCCCCAGAGAACCAGCATCGACTGGCGCATCAAATCGTATTGGTTGCTTTCATTGGCGTTATCTGCAAACGCGACGATCCGCCCATGACGATCAATCTCTGCGAGTAAAGCCGGAAACGCCTTGGGATCGAGCCTGTCCAGAAACGCTTTGCGACCACCTTGATTCTGGCGACTGTTGAGCGAGATTTTCGCGGCCCGATAGAGAATGTCGTGGCCCGCTTCAAAGAAGAGTTTGAAATCGGTCAGGTCGGTGGTGTTTCTTAACAATGTGTCGCAGTCAAGGTCAGCACGCACATCGTCGAGTTGCTTCTCAATCCGAAGGTCGCCTTCATACACAACGGAGTCCTTGGCCTCGATTAGCAGGGATTCAAGGTTCCTCCGCTCCTCCAGCCACCGCTTTCGCTCAGTCGGCAGGTCTTTAGTCGCTTGCGGCCGCGTGGCGTTCTTACCCGCGACCTTCAAAAAGGCGATCGCGAATTTTCGCCACGTCGAGACTTCGTTGCTCAATGTAGAGACGGCTTTGAGAACTTCGGACAGTTTGGTGTACTTGTTCTTCGTCTTGTTGAACTTGCTCTCGATCTCCTTTGCTTTCTTATCGCTCACCCCGATTGCCCGGAGACCGTCCTTAGACAGCGTGATGTCCTGCACTATGTCTTGAAATTCCAGGTGGTCCATGTTCACAACCTTTTTGAAGAGGGTAGGCGAGACAGTGCACTTGGCAGGAATCAGCCCTCTTCAATCAGCCGCAGGGCGATGATTGAATCGGAGGCTTCGAGGAATTGCTTTGAAAAGATGTTCTGGTTGACGTTGCCCGAAAGTCCCGATCCTGATTCGGAAAGCGGCAGTTCACAGTTCCGGACTTCAGGCAACGTCCCACCGTGCAATGGCGGAGTGAGGCGAAAGAGCTTCGCCGTCACGGCGTCGGGATCGATGCCCGATAGGCCAAACGTTTCCAGATCACCGTTTGGAAAACTCACGTCGAACAGGCGATGTTGATCGAGCGGCTTTCCTGGAATGAGACAATAGCCGCGTACAGTCCGCTGATGATTTAGCTCGACCACCAACTCACACAGGGCAACGGCTGGTTCTCTTGGAGACTGGTCCGGAACACGGCACCTTGCACTTAGGCTGCCAAACTCCCAT
>JAGQPW010000183.1 GCA_020426515.1 Planctomycetaceae bacterium
ACCCGGCCGCCTGGTGCTACTCGCCGGAGGAATACATCGCATTCGCCGCCCAATACCAACACCTCATCACCGACCGCCTGCACCTGGCCATCGTGGGACTCGGCCTCGGTCGCCGCGTCACGCTCCTTCCCGTCAGCTACCACAAGAATCGCAGCATGTGGGACACCTGGTTGATGGACCTGGGCTGCGAATGGGCAGAACGACCTGAGATGGTCCGCCGTTGATGATCCACCGTCCAGAACTTATGCCGGGGACCGGAATGAATTCCGGTCACAGCTCATCAAGGCTTTCCGAGGGACGGCACGTGGAATAGGATGTCTCATCTAACGGGCACACTCATGAACTACGATGCGGTCATTAGCCTCGGTGGGAACTGCGCACCCGCCTGGCATCTCAAGCGGTTGGGAATCACTGCGGAATCCTATCCGTTCGATGCGAGTTTCACGGACCATACCACGCTTCTGAGTGTGTTGAATGCTGACTTCGCGGACACATTCAGCAGCGAAATCACAATCACATGCCGACGAACGGGATTTCAGTTTGGACATCAACCTGGACGTGAACTGGGCAAGCGGATCAGAAAGCGTCTCGAACGACGTATCCAACGGTTTCGGGAGCTGCGCAACCTCCGTAGCATTCTGTTCATCCGCCACTATCCCCGGAACTCGCAGTCCGAGCGAGAGCTACTTGTCTCGCATCACACGGAACTATTGGATTGTTTGGTGCGATATGGAATGCCCCGGTTTCGCCTGGTGTTCTCGACGCAGTCCTTTTCTCCGCCAATTCAGCATCCCGATTTCTACCCGTTGCTGCGGTCGGATTTGCCCCCCGTCCAGAATCGCTGGCGAGGCAACGATCAGGACTGGAATGACTTCCTTGATGCGATACTAGGCCCATAGACGGCGAACTTCAGTATCGTCTACACAGCCGATGCATTCGGTCAGGATCACGTTCAATGATCTCTTCTTTGAAGTCGGATCCCAACCAGTCATTGAGTTTCGCTTCGTCAACTGGATCGTGCTTGTGGGAGGCACAACTGCCTTGTCTCCACTTGTAAGGAATGCTGACAATCAGCGTGCCGGCGGACTCCCGCAGTTTGCGGCAGAATGGAACCACATCGTCAATGTGTTCGATGACCTGCAGGCAGGTGATCACGTCTGCGTTCCCCACAAACTCTTCCCAACGGCAGCACACCGTCTCAATTCCAGGTGCCTCCAACGGTGCCCGAGGGTCAACGGCAATTCGTCGCATGAACTGACCCCAAGTCACGACCGGTGTGTCCCAGCCGCCCACATCAATTAACGACTCCATCGGCCCCATGCCCTCCAACCAGCGGCGGACGGTCTGGTAATACTTGAGGTGACGCCGACGGTACCAATAATTCATCCATCTTCCTTTCGAGTCTCGAAGAACTGGCGAATCTCGGAAATCAACCTCGGCTTGTTGCCCACCCACGCCTGGAGACCGTTCTCATCTGGGTAAAGGTCGGTCATCGGATCAAATCCGTACCTTTCCAGGATCCTGTATCGCTCGACGTACTGCCGGTTCCGCGGTGCTCCATGCCATAAGTGGTAAATCGTCCCTTCCAGATGACCCAGAGACTGCCGTCCCACCGCTTGGCTCCAATTTCGGTAACACTGCTGTCGCCCCGGCGACCATGTGCTACGGCGGGCAGTTCGGTCGATACCAGCAAATGCATCGAGCATGTCGGCATCCCCGCCCCCCAGGACGGAGAACGGGTAAAAACCAGGACGTAAGACCTGACGGCTGGCGGCCCAAGCATAACCTGGCTTGACGCGATCCGTGACATCTTCCTCGACTTGCTGAACATGAGACCGCGACTGCAGTTGGCTGAATCGCCCGCTCCGGTCCGAGTCGTGAGACGTGGAAAACAGCTGGATCACCGGACAATGGTCAAGCATGGACCAGGCCTGTTGGTGCCACTCAGGATCTTCGAACAGAATGTCGGCGTCGATCCAGGCCACCGCCTGAACTTCCGGCGGCAGAGACCTCAAGGCAATGTTGAGCAAGTTCTCTTTTTGCCACATCAGATGACGATCTTCGCCACGGACGTGGATCGCGTCGGGAATCGCAAACCGATTATTGAAACTCAATTCAACGGTCGTTAACGGGATGTCGCCAAGCCCCTCTTTGAATCGCCAGTAGTTCTCGACCGGATTTTGAAACCCCGCCGGATTGAAGTGACAGGTGATCACATGCAGCGGAGCTCCGCTGTCGACACAGGGTGTGTTTGGCAGCTTGATGGACCGACGAGTCGATGTGGACTTGCGGTCAGGACGGGCTTCTCTTTGAGGCACGGGCCTTACTGTCAGTTTGGTGCAATGATCCACAAATTTAGCAACCTGCTCGACAAACGTGCTCAATTGGAGCCACTTCCTCTGCTGCAATTCCAGTAAATACGCATGCGTTTCCTGCAACTTGCTGTCTGCCAGCAGGCCAGGAATGTCGCAAGGATCGTCGTAGTACAACGGATACGTATCGCCGAGATACTCCACAACCGCAGGATGCCGATTCACTGCGATTGGCACTGCCCGCGCGATACACTCTACGATGACGTTGTTGGCCGATGCCGCCAGGACTTCGCGGACCACGACCGACGCGCTCAGCAATCGGTCGTACTCGTGATCATCTTGGCGGCCGAGATCAACTACCTCTGTGTCAGCTGGGGGGTGGACTGCCTGACGAATGCAAGCCCGATCGTGGTCACGCACCCAGCGGTCCGTTCCCAGCAAACGCTTTTTCTGCCACCCATGGCAGGCCGGGAATTGATGGATCAATCGGGTGTTGCGGAAGGTATGCCCCACCTGCAGCAGGGTGTTTCCGCCGGTCCATTGCTCGACGTCCGTCGGAGTCGGATGTTTGATCACAGTCACCGGGATGTGGGGGGATCTTCGCCGGACAACCGCCGCCAGGTGATCCGACAGGCAGATCAGACCGCGCAGATACGGCAGACTGTCGCGCCAGGGCTTGGATCGCAGCAGTCGATCGATTCGGCTATGGGACAGCCAACCGGGTGTCTCCGGCGGGTGGTGAAGAATGCCAATCCACGGTTCGCTGTGTGGTTTGCGGCTTCCAGACCGGTACAGAAACGACTTCTCGACGAAGTCGTCCAGCAAAATCCCTCCCGCTGCCGCGGACCGCAATTGATCCACGACAGCAGGCCATCCCGCGCGGTGTTTTCCCAGCCCCTGCGCTTCTCGATCAAGCAACCTGAACTCACCGGCCGGGGTACACGCCTTGCACACCCAATTGCGCAATCTGTGTGTGATCTCCTGACGTTTCGTAGCGTCCGCAATCCGACGATACCAACTAGCGAATTCCTCTGCCCGTTCGGCAATCTGCTCCACGATCCCGTCCAGATTACTCAGCACTTCCGCCGCAGTCATTGCATTGAGTCGTAACAAATCGGACCTGGCATCACTCCCGTCGATTTTGACTCCTGTTTCTGATTCGATGACACTCAGCAGTCGCTCGCCGATTCTTGAAATGAATTCATCGCCCTGCAATGTTGGATCTGTTCCGAGGGCTAATACCGCCTCACATTCAGAGGAATTGGCCACCTGCGCCGACAACACGGAGCAGAGTCCCACCGGAACGATCCGCACATCCCCCTGGCATTCACAGCGGGCATATCCAAGTTTCCGTGTCAGTAGTCGGCAGCCCATGGTCAAACACGAAGATCGCAAAAGGAGAGGGGGCTGACTCAACGTGTCGAGAGTTGAGAATAGTAGCCGCAACACGAGGACGCAGAAACCTCAATGCTCTGATGACAGGTTGTTCGTCTCGCAAAACCCCTTACGCATTTTCAGGAACTGCGCCGGGTTGCCCCGCCAGACACTTCCCGGCACGCGAATTGAGTCGCTCAGCACACTGTAGGCTCCGACAACAGACCAGTCGGCGATTTCTCGGCAACCGGGCAAGATGACTGCTCCTTCCATAATCAGGACGTTTGATCCGATTACGATTGGCGTGTTTTTGACCGTGACCTGCCTTAAATTCCTGCACCAGGTGTTATGAAGGGTTGGGTTAGGGAATCTCCGGTGTCCAGCTGGAGTGAGGCCGTAGGCCGAACGGAAGCTGGACACCGGGCCGCGAACTCCGCCGGGGTCAGGTACCCCAGCGAGCTATGCGGCCGATCATGGTTGTAATCGTCCTTCCAGGACACACTCAGCCTCCGTGCCGCCTTCAGACTCTCAAATTCTTCCACGGCCAGGAACTCGTCCCGCAGGCGGCTGTGGAAGCTCTCCGCGTAGCCGTTCTGCCAAGGGGCTCCCGGTTCAATGTACAGCGTCTGCACTCCAACCAGCTGCAGCCACCGCCGTATCGCCAGGGCAATGAACTCCGGACCGTTGTCGCTGCGGATCATCCGCGGCACGCCCCGCAGAGCGAACAGTTCCGCCAATGTGTCGATGATGTGCTCACTGGTGATGCTCCGATCAACCTGCAACA
Source organism: Planctomycetaceae bacterium (assembly GCA_020426515.1). GTDB lineage: Bacteria > Planctomycetota > Planctomycetia > Planctomycetales > Planctomycetaceae > JACKHO01. Next base: position 4,471 of record JAGQPW010000183.1, read on the forward strand.
CCAGGCACTCCCGCGTGTACTCATCCACGACGGAGAACCACTTCAGCGGACTGCCACTGGTCGTCCGGTCAAACACAAAATCCCAGCACCAGACGTGGTCCCGGTGCTCCGCCTGGCGGACACAACAACTGTTCGCGCTGGTCCCCACGCTCCGGCGTTTCCGCGTCTTTCTCGGCACTTTCAGCCCTTCCCGACGCCACAGCCGGTAGACCCGCGTATCGCTGGCCTGCCAGCCTTCCCGCCGCAGCAGATGACCGATCCGGCGATAGCCGAACCGGGGACGGCGGCTCACCAGTTCACGCATCCGCCGCGCCAGGGCAGATTCGTCGCTGCGTGGCCGGGACTCGTAGCGCTGGCTGCTGCGGGGCTGATCCACCACCGCGCAGGCACGTCGCTGGGAGACTTCGAATGTCTGCTGCAATTCCGCCACGGCGGCTCGCTTTCGGGAAGGGCTTACCAGTTTCCCTGCTGCAGGTGCTTGAGCATGCGGATGTCCAACGCCTGGTCCGCCACGATCTCTTTGAGTTTCCTGTTCTCATCTTCGAGCTGCTTGAGCCGTCTGGCTTCCTCAGACTTCATTCCGCCGTACTGATTCCGCCACCTCAAATACGTGGCCTCGCTCACCTCCAGGGCCTGCAGCACCGCCACCTGATCCTGGCCGGCGTTCAGCATGGCGTCTGCGTCCCGCAGCTTCCGGACAATCTGCTCGGGCGTATGCCGCTTCCGTCGTCGCGTTGTCATTCAAGGTCTCCTTGCCCTTCCGGGCCGTTGCGACCTTCATACCACATGGATCAGTTTTTCAAAGGCAGGTCAACCGGACCGACCAGCCCGCCTTCAATCGGCCCTGTGAAGTTTGTGTGTGTGTGCGTCAATATACGCACGCCGTGCAACAAATGTGTTCCTCGACCGATCGTCAGGTCTCCCGTGGCGTCAATCTCCACATCGACGCCAAACCAGACGGAGGGATCGATTTGCAGGCGGCCGCTCGGCAGTTTCGGATGTCTGCGGCGTATTATTGGTCGGTTCATGAGGCAGTATCACAGCCAGGGAATTGCGTCTTGAGCCGTCGTCGATTTCTGAAGGAGGAGCTTCTGTGGCTTTCTCTGCCGAAGTGGCCATCATGCCAGCGACCGATTACGACAGGGGTTGGTATGGCCCCGAAATCAATTCTCTCGGACGCCCAATGGCTTGCGAGTGCGCACCTGTTTCCCGATCCCACTGTCGACCCGCGTGTGAAGTGTGATCACATCGCCACAGTACGGGTTGCGGCCCGACCGGGAGACGTGCGGACCTTCTGGAACGCCCCGCCACCGGGGATCGCGGGCCAACTCCGTAATCTCCTCGATCTCATGCATGTTCACCTCGTCACTGTAAGCAACTCCGCTAACGCGTGATCCATTGTTAGGTTGCCAGCAGGCAGTATAGCCCGGGTTCTCGACTCCCTCCAGACGCGATGGATCACCTCGCCATCGATGGCAGCGACATCCAGCCGATCTGCTGGCCGGGCCGCTCGCAACACCGACCAGGAGGGGACGCTACCCAAGCCGACGGCGGGGTTGTCGTAACTGGAGACACTCTCCACCATCCCCCGCGCATCGTACGTGCGGCCGATCCGCCGCACCGTCCCATCCACCCCGGACCCCAGCGCTGTGGCCCGGTCCTGCGTCACCCGGCCCAGCGCATCGTAGGCGTACGTGTGCTCCGTCGCCCCCTGGTCGGTCACCACCAGCACCTGCTGCTGACGGTTGTACGTATACGTGATCTGATCGCTCCCCCCACTCGAGTCCGGATAGATCTCACCCACCTTCAGCAGGCTCGACGCGATCTCCGAGTCATCGAGTGCATGCAAATCCACTCAGGCCTGTGCGTCGCGACGCACGCTACGGCCAATTTCCCTACTCAAGAGGCACAATTGACGAAGGGCTGACGTCGCTGCTCCGGTTGATCGTCGCTTGCAAACCAATGGCCACTTGTCGGTGTATGGCGTCCTTGATGTCCCTGATGAAGTTTTCGTCATTGAGGTCGGTAGTGAGCTGATCTTCAAAGTCCTTTCCTCGATGCCGCACATACACTGCAATATCAAAGCTGGCATTTCTCCAGGCAAGTCGATCGTTTGATTCGGCGATTCGCCTTGCCGTGTTCGCGACACTTTCCGCATCAAGCGAAATCTCATGAATTCGTGCGAATTCGAGCATTTCTGGAAGTGAATCCGCTGCCGTTTTGAGCGATTCCTGCAGTGCGACTTTGATTGAATCTTTGTCGAATTTCCCTTGGGACAAGGTAAAGCTGGCCGCACGAATTGCTGCACACCTTACGACGTATTGATGATCGCCAGAGTCGAGCAGCGATTCGCGAACACGTTGCATCCCTGTCTCCGCGTCCACCAATGCAAGCCCGGCCAGTATTCCATCGAGTTCCAGGAGAGGTACCCAAAGAAGGGAAGCGTCACTGGACGTCGCCATTGCGTCAAGAAACGCTGCGTCCAGCAAGCGTGTCCTCGTCGCGGGGTCACCAGACGACATCCCAAGCAGGACTGCCTCCAACCTTCGTCGGCCTGGGTAACCGGAATTGATTCGAAACCGGAATACCAGCGCCTCGAAACTGTACGACTTGGCCGCCTGTCTCAATTCGGCAATTGGCGATGATTTCAGCTCGTCAAGTGAGTCTAACGCGACCTTTCGATCTGTCGACTCAATGTTGTCAATATACACGAGAAAGCGATCCTCGCGAGACGGGGCGGCCTGCAGCGACTGCAAATATGCGGCAACGACTTGTGCATCCACAGGCCCAAGTACCCGTATGACTTCACCATCATGAAAGAAGTATGCGGCGGATCTGCCAGTTTCGATTGTCGGCTTCGCGGCACATTGTTTGATCCAGATGGGTGGCGATGTCGTGCAGCTGTCTGAAACGACGACACAGTCTGCCGTGTCCAGAAAGTGAGTGAGGCCACGCGGCGTATCGTCGCCCATTGCAGCGCCCGAAAGCAGGGACACGCAAATGACCATTGAAGCGATGGTTTGAACGCAACTGGCTTCACGGCTCATTTCTTGGGATGCCATGCGGGTAGATCAGCCTACTGGCATTGAACGCATCGGCATGCGAAGCGGCCAGTGTGCCACTGCCGTCTTTGTCCAGAAGTGTGATCGTCTGTGTGGGTTCGACTCGTTTGAACATGAATTCTTACCGACTCGGTGATCAACTGACCGAACCCATTGTACGCGAACTGCACCGCGTTCAACACCGTTCCGCTGCCCACCGCGGGGTTGTCGTAACTGGAGACACTCTCCACCAGCCCCCGGGCATCGTACGTCCGGCCGATCCGCCGCACCGTCCCATCCACCCCGGAGCCCAGCGCTGTCGCCCGGTCCTGGGTCACCCGGCCCAGCGCATCGTAGGCGTACGCGTGCTCCGTTCCCCCCTGATCGGTCACCACCAGCACCTGCTGCTG
>JAGQPW010000184.1 GCA_020426515.1 Planctomycetaceae bacterium
GTCATTGATGAGCATCCCGGCACGCCGTGGGCCGCATTGGCCATGAAGGAAAAGAGCACGCCGCTGGGCTGGGCCTGGGAAGAATTCCACGAAGACATCCCCGGCATGAACGGAATGAACCGCGTGTCTGACGAAGATCTTCCTCGCCTACTGCTGGCCGAAGAGGAAGAAAAGAAGAAGCAGCAGGCCAAGTCGCAGGCAGTCAAACGGGATCGCCCCAAACTGTAACTCGCGCCAGGCGCAGAGCTGATTTCAGTTACTTTCGAATCCCGCGGGGGGCCTTTTGGTCCCCCGCTTTTATTGACCTCGACTGCAGACAGATTGCCCGATGGAAGCTGACGTGCATCTCCCCACGGCTTCCCTCGAAACACTCCGCTGGCGGAGTGACCTGCTGCGTCATCTTCGGGACTTCTTCCATAACACAGGGTATTGGGAGGCCGAAACGCCGCTGCTATCGCAGGACACGTGCGTCGACGCCTGGCTGGACCCGTTTGCCGTCCCCACTCCTCAGCGGCGGTACCTGCAAACATCCCCCGAGTTCGCGATGAAGCGACTCCTCACTGCGGGGGCGAATCACATCTATCAGGTAGCGCACGCATTCCGTGAAGGCGAAGCCGGTGAGCGGCACAATCCGGAATTTACGATGGTTGAGTGGTATGCACGGGGAGCCACATACCACGAGCAGATGGACTTCACAGAGCAACTGATCCGCCACCTGACTGAACGGGGCCACGTCTCTGGCGTAACTCCTCTGCTGCCCGAACCGTTTGTGCGAATAACGTACGCGGAGGCCTTCGAGCGGTTTCTGAATCTGCCCATTCTGGACCTGACCGCCCCGGAGTTGGCTTCCATCGCGACCAGCCTGCTTACTAAGAACCACCTCGGCCCCCTGCCATCAGGCCTGGAAGACGATTTGGACGGTCTCCGCAATCTGTTGCTGGCCACATGGATTGAGCCGCAACTGGCCTCACTTGGTGCCTGCTTTGTGTTGGATTTTCCAGTCTCTCAGTCCGCACTTGCCCGCAGCCGCGGTCCAGTCGCGGAGAGGTTTGAGCTGTATCTGGATGGATTAGAAATCTGCAATGGATACCAGGAGCTGACCGATCCCAATGAACTACGCGCTCGGAATGAAATCCAGAACCAGTTGCGTGCAAAGGCCGGAAAGCCGCTCCTGCCCAGCGAAAGCCGACTTCTGGCGGCGATGGATGCGGGGTTCCCCGAGAGCTCCGGCGTGGCTCTCGGCTGGGAACGACTGCTGATGTGGCTCCGCGGAACCCCCCGCATTGCCAATGTTCTGCCGTTTCCCTGGGATCGGGCCTGACCGAAGCTGAACCTCTGTTGACCTCATTCCGGAACCGGTCGTAGACTCCCATCCCGTCACTGTCCTCAATTCCCGGGCGGAATCTGGCATCACAGGAAGTCATGCCACCGTCAGGGGAATCGGTTCGCAGCAAGGATGCTCACCGTGAGTTCCACAGCCCCCAATTTGATTCCGTTCAGCCAGTTCGAACAACTGCGCATGGGGCGGGATGTGATTCGGCAGGAATCGGAAGCCCTGTCAGGAGTGGCGAGGCTGCTCGATGCCGCCTTTTGCTCTGCGGTCGATCTGCTTGTGCGTACCACGGGGCACGTCGTTGTGTGCGGTATGGGCAAGGCGGGGCTCATTGGGCAGAAGATTGCAGCCACATTGTCCTCGACCGGAACTCCGGCGACCTTCCTCCACCCGGCCGAAGCGGTCCACGGCGATCTCGGCAGCCTGCATGCGGGCGATGTCCTGCTGGCGTTGTCCAACAGCGGCGAAACAGAAGAAGTCTGTGCCCTGATCCCCATCGTCCAGCGGTTGGGCGTTCACACGATGGCCATTACAGCCACAGAGAAAAGCACGCTGGGCACCCAGTGTGACCTCGTGATCACACTGGGACGCATTCGTGAAGCGTGCCCCTGGGGGCTGGCTCCCAGCACTTCCACCACGGCGATGCTTGCTGTGGGTGATGCACTGGCTCTTGTGGCCAGTCACGCACGTGGGTTCACCCCACATCAGTTCGCCACATTCCATCCCGGAGGAAGCCTGGGACGCCGATTGAAGCCGGTCGTCGAGATCATGCGGGCCCGGGATCAGCTACGTCTGGCTTCTCACAATGCGACCGTGCGAGATGTCCTGACACAGTCAGCGCGGCCGGGACGCCGTACGGGAGCGATCCTGCTTGTGGATGGTGATGGCCGACTCGCAGGACTGTTCACCGACAGTGATCTGGCTCGGTTGCTGGAATCCCGCAAGGATGAAGTCCTGGATGCTCCAATCTCTTCTGTCATGACCGCTCACCCGATGACGGTCAACAAGCAAGCGACTTTTGCCGATATCGTCGATCTGCTGGCCGAGCGAAAGATCAGCGAAATCCCCGTTGTCGATGAAGAGCATCGCCCGGTCGGGCTCATCGACATTACCGACGTGATTGGCTGGCTTCCATCGGAACACGTCGATTGACCGTCTCACTTTATTCGGGAGCAGGAACGCCCTAATGGGACGTTGGTTCGTGGCAGCGATGGCTGGACTGCTGGTACAGGGGGTATTCCGCCTGTATTGCTTCTTCATGCTGCCTGTTCTTGCAATGCACGGCGATGCAGTGCCGCCTCCTCTACCCGGAGCGACCGAGTTCAATCCGCCCGTCTTTCGCAAGGCTGCCGAAGAGCATCTCGCGGACTTCCCCTGGACTCAGAATGCCGCAGTTAAGTGGCAACGGGGCGAGAACATCTTTCTGTTTGCCGAATCAGCCGAACCAGAGAGCAATGGCGATGGCAACACAGTGCGGCTGGAACCGCTGGCCATGCTGTGGAAGGACCCTCGCAACCCTGATGCGCCTCCCTATCGCCTTGTGGCCAGCAAGGGACGAATGCAGTTCGAGAACAGCTTTTTCCAGGGAGGTTTCGACCTGGCTGGTGCCGATCCGGGTCGGATTGTTTGGGGATCACTCGAAGGGGAAGTTCTGATTTCCGGTCCGGATGGGCTGGAAGTTCGCGGACGTGACTTCGTCTTTTCTGAAGACAGCGCCGAACTCTACAGCTACTACCCGGTGACATTCGCCTACGGTCCCACCGGCGAACGACAAACCGCGATTCGCGGCTCTGCTGATCAGCTCAACCTGCGTTTCGTCGCCGCCTCAACGCCGGTTCTGGGCAAGGACCTGCCTCGCGTGAGCGGACTGGAGTCGCTAAAGCTGCGTCAGAATGTTCAACTCCAGATCGCCTACATCCAGTCGGGGAAACCCGTACAGGCCAACGTCTCGAGCAAAGGCCCATTTGAATACGAGTTCCAGAAGCAGTCGGCAAGCTTCGAGCAGGACGTGCGGGTCAACCAGCAGCAACAGCTATCCGATGCGCGCGAGGTGTATGATCGACTCGTCTGCGAGTGGCTGGGGCTGGCGTTCGAGAAAGATCCCCAGCTCACAGAGGCCCAGGAAGAATCCGACGAACCCGAATTCGAGTCACCTGAGTTGGACAAGTTACGCCTCCGCCGAGTCCGCGCCGTTGGTCGGCAGGGACGCGGTACGCAGGCCATTTCCAAGGTTATTGTTGAATCTCAGGCGCAGGGAATCCTGGGCAACATGCACGACTTGACCTACGACGCCATCGAACGCGTGGCCGTCTTGCAGGACCCTCAGGAAGTCATCGTTCAGCGCGGGCAAACCCGGTTTAGCGGCCCGCACATTCGGGTCGAACATGGTGCCCATCAGGAGCTCGTGTCGCTGGACTGCAATGGAGCCGGGAAGCTGGTCCATGAGGATCCGCGGTTCGCCAGCGGTCCAGTCGAAGCCTCCTGGAATCAGTCAGTCACGCTGCGTCCTACCCCCGACGGATCCCAACAGGTGGTGACGCTGCGCGGGGGCACAAAGATGCTGATCCCCGAGACATTCGGACTGGCGGCCGATGTGACAACACTCTGGCTGGACCCGGAACAGCTACGCGACCTGGAGGGCAACCAGGTGAACATGATGCAGCGTCCGCTGCCGCTTCAAAAGGCCGAAGCGACGGGCCATGTGAAAGTTCTCGGTCCCGATCTCGTGGTTCGCCGGAGTGATCGCATTACAGCTGTGATCAACCCTGGGCGAGTCGCCGGGAAGTCTGGAGGCATTCTGCAGACAGGCGGCCAGAACTCCGAGTCCCGCGCCGAACAGTCGCGATCTGCCGAGCCGATGTATGTGGAATCTGATGAGCTGCACATTGCACTGGTTCATGATGCAATGTTTGGCAGGATCGACGTGCGCGAGATTACGGGAGATGGGGCCGTTCGCATTGAACATCACTCGCCGCAGACCATCGAAGTCGCTGGTCATCCGACAGAACAGCACCTGACCATTTCCGGCACCGGATTCACAGCCACGAATACTCAGGCCGGTGACCAGACAGTCACTCTCAAGGGAGTGGTGGCTCCGAACGGGGACATCACGCGTCCGGCGTTGCTGGAGTTAGGACACCTGAAATTTGGTGGCGGTCAATTGACTCTGGATCGCCGAAACAATGTCATCACAGTTGATGGTCCGGGACTGCTGGGTTTTCCTCTTCCCGCCGACAAGTCCAGCGAGCCCACGCTAATGGAGATCAAGTGGCGGGAGCGGATGACGTTTGATGGACTGGAAGCACAATTTTTTGGCGGTGTGCAGGCATCAGTCGAAAATCATGCCGAGAGCATTTCACGTCTGGAGTGCGAGGACCTCTGGGTCCGCCTGAATCAACGAGTTCAGTTCGACACGAACAAGTCCCCCTCGGAAGTACAACTCAAGACTTTGAAGTGCCGCCACAATGTGCGGATCGATGCTTACTCGTACACCGGAACTTCCCTCACTGGCCGGCGACATGCGGAACTGGCCGAGTTCACCGTGAACCACGATTCCGGAGAATTTGTCGGACTGGGGCCCGGAATGGTCGATGACTGGACATTCGGATCGTCCGTCCGACTCTCGCCTCAGGACTCTCCGAAAGCCAATCGACCAGTGCAACCCAAACAGGCCACCTGGCGGTACACGCACCTGACATTTCGCGGCAAAATCACGGGACACATCCAGCAGGAGTGGGCCGAACTTTCAGACCGTGTGGAAGTGGTGAGCGCCCCAGTTGAGAAGCCCTCCCAGACCTTCCATCGTCATGACCTCTCTGCTCAAACCAATCAGGCCGCCAACGCCGTCTGGATGGGCTGCGAACGTTTGCGTATCCGCTATCCGACCGAAACGAAGACCATTAAGCGCACGCTCGAAATGCTGGCTTATGACTCCACCGAACTCGAAGGACAGGTCTTCCACGCAACAGCCGACGAAATCGCCTTTGATGAACAGAACGGACGATTCATTCTGCGCGGTCATGGTCGCGATGCTCGACTGCACTTCCAGGAAGCTCCCGGAGCCCCGGTGAACACAACGGAAAACAGGCTGGTGGAGTTCATCCCCTCCAAGCCCAGTATCACTCTGGATGGCAGCACCGGGCTTAACGGCGGGCTGTAACGTTCGCCACACTCATCGACCGGCTAAGGTCGTTCCAATACCGCAGCAGCAATATGTCCCCCGAACCCCAGGGACAGCTTCAGCATACGCCGACAGGTTGCATGCACAGACTGAGATGAAAGTCGTACACCACATTCACGATCCTGAATCTGAAGATTCGTGGTCGGTGGAATGACTCCGGCCTGGAGCGACTGCACTGCAAATGCGGTTTCCACTGCGCCCGCCGCCCCCATCAGATGACCCGTAGCCCCTTTCGTGGCAAACGCAGGGACATCACCCAGCCGAGAGCCAAGCAGCCTCTGCAAAGCACGTGCTTCAGCCAGATCGTTGGGACGGGTCGCCGTCCCATGCAGACAAATACTGTCAATCCCGCCAATCCGAAGCTGAAGTCGATCCAGCATTCGCTCTATAAATGCCGCCAGATGTTGCCCCGACTCATCAACGAGCGTCATTCCCGAGGGATCGCACCCGAACCCTCCGCCACGCAGAATCGCCAAAGGCCTGGCCCCACGCTGGACTGCTGCGCTCGCTCGCTCCAGAACAAATGCCGCCCCTCCCTCACCCACGAGAAATCCGCTGCGGTGTTGATCAAAGGGCCGACAGGCCTGTTCCGGACGATTCCCCGGGCGGGCCATCACTCCAAGGCGACGATAGGATGACAGCAAGGCCGGATGCAGCGATGCATCCACACTTCCCGCAATCACCACGTCGGCAGTTCCGTAGCGAATCTGATCTGCCCCAGACAGCAAACTGACCACACCGGTCGCACAGGCTGCCACGGGACACAGGCTTGCGGCTTCGCATTGAAATCGAGCAGCAATCTCGGCAGCCGCATGACTCGGCCACAAGATGCTCATTGAGAACTCCGCCTGATCGAGAGGAGCGAGATCTGTCTTGCTGGTCCCAATGCAGCATGCCCGGCGGTGCGTTGGATAAGCATCCAGGCCTCCGGCCGAACCGACGGCTTCGCGAGCAGCTATGCCCGCCAACTGCACCAGGCGAGAGCCGAAGTCAGCATTGCCCGGCATCGGCTGATGAACCGGACAGCCAGCAAATCGCTCGGTTTCACTTCCCGGAAAATGCCAGTTCGCTGCCCGATCGGTCAACCACCGTCCGGAGCCTTTCCCCGCAATCAACGCATCCCAGCTCTGTGGGAGTGTGTTTCCCAGCGGAGACACCAGCCCCACGCCGGTAACGACAATATCATCGTCGCTCGAATGTTCCGGTGGCATGAGTCCATGAATCGGAGTGGAAAGCAATCAATCGGCCTACGTTATTGGCGGGCTGATGACTTGCAGACGGCAAACAGAGTCAGACCAGCCATTCCGGCGGTCACCACGATCTCAAGCCACATCCGCTTTAGCGAGAACGTACTGGTCGTCGCGGGCGCCGAGGTCCCTGAGTCTGGTGGCAGCGTAACAGGAGCCTGCGCCGCCGCCACAGCCTGGAGGGCCACAACGGTCACGCAAAGCAACGACCACCGTTTCCAATGACGACACAACATTAACTTCACTCCGACTCAGACCGTAGTCGATGCCCCGGAAAGCTCACTTGCCGCTTCCAAGAATAGAAAGTCTGGCCGCGTAACTCCATCCAGGCCAATTCGCGTGTGGCGCTCTCGCCGTCACTTCCGGCAAGACCCGTACAGCCTGAGCAAGTGCACCTCATTCGATGCCAACAGACAGTCAGGTTGCAAGTTTGCATCATTGCCCCGGAAAACAGAACCCATTCTCTATCAGGAACACCCAATTGTTCGCCCATGCTTCTGCAATACGTCAAGCCAACGAGATTTGCGGGCCCTCATGCTGAGAATACGTCACCATGCCCACAGGAACACTTACCGAGCTCGATGTCCTCTTGCAAAGCCTGGGGCTTGCCAAGGCCTCGCCCCAACAGCCACCTCAGCCTGGAGCCCAGTCGGCCGCACAAACATTCGTTGAATCCCAGCGATCACCAATGCAGCAGAGCGTGAGCAGGCCTGATTCCCTGCCCGTGCCAGGACTTCGTTCCCCACAAACGGCCTCTTCGGTAGATTCGATAGATGAGGGTAGCACACCGGGTGCCCCTTTCACTCCCGTTGCGCCAAACAGCCTTGAAACCACTGGACTTCGGACCACCGAAGTCAGTGACATCCTCCTGAAATTTCTGTTGAACCGAGGAGTGGAAACAGGCACAAACCTCGCTTGCCATCTCGGTCTGCGTTTCGGCATTGTTGAGGCGCGGCTGCGCCAGCTCAAACAGGACCGATATGTGAACTACAAGGGCTCGGTATCGGGACACGACTATCTGTACGAACTGACCGATCTCGGTCGACAAAGTGCCCGGGAGCTCACTGAACGCTGCTCATACTTTGGCACCGCACCTGTTCCGCTAGAGCAGTACCTCACCAG
>JAGQPW010000185.1 GCA_020426515.1 Planctomycetaceae bacterium
GACGCGGCTGCGGAGGTCGTTCTTGACCAGTGTCTGGTGGGTCTCGGAAATCCCGAGTTCCCATGGCAACCCGGCGTGCTTGATCGAGGTCAGCGGCGATGCCCCCGTTCCGCCTCCATCACCGGAGATGAGGATCTTGTCGGCATGACCTTTGGCAACCCCGGCAGCAATCGTGCCGACGCCCACCTTGGAAACCAGCTTCACACTGACATTGGCGGAAGGATTTGCATTCTTCAGGTCGAAGATCAGCTGCGACAGGTCTTCGATCGAATAGATGTCGTGGTGCGGCGGAGGACTGATCAGCCCGACGCCGGGTGTGGCGTGCCGTGTGGCCGCAATGACTTTGTCGACCTTGTGGCCGGGGAGTTCGCCCCCTTCACCAGGCTTGGCGCCCTGGGCCATTTTGATCTGAAGTTCATCAGCGTTCGTGAGGTACCACGAGGTCACGCCGAAACGACCGCTGGCCACCTGCTTAATGGCCGACCGCTTGCTGTCGCCGTTGGCCATGGGAGCAAACCGTTCGGGGTCTTCACCCCCTTCACCGGTGTTGCTCTTGCCTTGAATCCGGTTCATGGCGATGGCCATGGCTTCGTGCGACTCGGCAGAAATTGAGCCGTAGCTCATTGCTCCGGTGCAGAACCGCTTCAAGATGTTCGCAGCAGATTCGACTTCCTCCAGCGGAACTGGAGTGCCGGGCTTGAATCGCATCAGTCCACGCAACGTTCCCTGACGATGATCACCTTCGTTGATCATCTTGGAGAAACGTCGATAGGCATTGGCATCGCCATTGCGGGCCGCCTGTTGAATTTCTGCGATGGTGAACGGATTCCAGCCGTGCTTTTCTCCGTTGTGACGCCAGTGCACCTGGCCGTCGTTGGGCAGCACGGGCAGCCGGTCGGCTTCCGTGCGGGTTGGGAAGCCGAGCTCATGCCGCATCAGCTGCTCGGTGCCCAGGATCTCAAAGTTGACTCCCTGGATCCGGCTGGGGGTTCCGACAAAACAGGTGTCGATCACTTCTGGTGCAAGGCCAAGGGCTTCGAAAATCTGGGCTCCCTTGTAGGATTGCAGCGTCGAAATTCCCATTTTGCCCATCACCTTGAGCATCCCCTTGCTGACCCCTTCGCGGTAGGTCGCAACGATCTTCTCTTCGGTGAAATCCCCCTTCAGGTGGCCGCTATCCTTGGCGTCTCGCAGGGTTTCAAAGGCGAGGTACGGGTTAATGGCATCGGCGCCATAGCCGGTCAGCAGGCAGAAGTGATGCACTTCGCGTGCTTCGCCCGATTCCAGAATCAGACCAACCCGAGTCCGCAGTTCCTTGTGGACCAGGTGGTGGTGCACAGCACCGCAGGCCAGCAGCGAACTGATTGGCACTCGCGTGGTGGACGTGGTGTGATCGGAAATCACGAGGAAGCTGTAGCCGTCGTTAATGGCCTGTTCGGCTTCATCGCACAGCCGCTGAATGGCCGGCTGCAGACCTGCGGCCCCTTCGGACTTTTCGAATGTGGCATCGAGAACTTTGGTCTTCCAGCCTCGGTCGCCATGTAGGGCCTTGATGCCGGCGCACTCTTCGTCGGTGATGATCGGGTGTGGAACGCGCAGTCGGTGGCACTGCTCTGGAGACGTGTCCAGCAGGTTGCCTTCGGGACCGATATAGCATTCCAGCGACATGATCACTTCTTCGCGGATCGAATCGATCGGCGGATTCGTGACCTGTGCGAACAGCTGCTTGAAGTAGTCGTAGATCAGTCGAGGCTTATCGGATAGACAGGCCAGCGACGTATCGTCCCCCATCGAGTAGAGGGGGTCCTTCTTGGAATTGACGAGCGGAATCAGCATGAACTGCAGCGTTTCGGTGGTGTAGCCGAATGCCTGCTGTTGTTCGAGCAGTTGTTGTCCGCGAATGTGTGGCAGCTCGTGCCCGTTGCGTGCGGCCTTCCATGCGATGACGAGGTCGTCCAGCTCAACCCGCTGCAGATTCAGCCAGTCGCGGTAGGGCCGGCGACCGGCGACGTCCTGCTTGAGTTCTTCGTCCGGGATCAGTCGACCCTGTTCGAAGTCGATCAGGAACATCTTGCCGGGCTGCAGCCGTCCCTTGAACTTGACGTTCTCCGGCTCCACATCGACCACACCGACTTCACTCGCCATGATGACGCGGTCATCGTGAGTGACGTAGTAGCGGCTGGGACGCAGTCCGTTGCGGTCGAGGCAGGCTCCAATGTACTTGCCGTCAGTGAACGACACACTGGCCGGGCCGTCCCACGGCTCCTGCAGGGCAGAGAAGTATTCGTAGAAGGCCCGCTTCTCTTCGCTCATGTCATGATGATTCTGCCATGCTTCGGGAATCATCATCATGGCCACTTCCTGGAGCGTACGCCCGGAGTGGTACAGGAATTCCATCACGTTGTCGAAGTTGCCCGAATCGGAGCAGTGCTTTTCGACGATCGGGAACAGCTTCTCAAGGTCCTTGCCCCACAACTCGGACTTCAATGCTCCCTGGCGGGCGAACATCCAGTTGGCGTTCCCCTTGAGCGTATTGATTTCGCCGTTGTGAGCCATAAACCGCAGCGGCTGAGCACGGTCCCAGGAAGGGAACGTGTTCGTGCTGAAACGGCTGTGAACCATCGCCAGGTGCGATTCGAACGCCGGGTCTTCAAGGTCGGCGAAGTAGGGCACCAGCTGGTCTGGCGTCAGCATTCCCTTGTAGACGATGACCTTGGTCGACAGTGAGCAGGCGTAGTATTCCAACGCTTTGGGGTGAGCGCTTTCCCGAATGCGATGGCTGCCCAGCTTGCGGATGATGAACAGCTGGCGTTCCAAGGCATCCTGATCGAGGCCATCGGCAGCGCCAACGAGCAACATTTCCATGTACGGTTCGGCTTTGACAGCCGAAGGGCCGATGTTGGCATTTTCCGGGCGCTGTGGCACATCACGCCAGCCGAGCAACCGCTGGCCCTGTTCGGCGACGATGTCGGCAATCGTTTGTTTGAATTCACTGCGCGCGACGGGATCTTTGGGCAGGAAGATAATTCCTGCGCCGTACATGCCCGGTTGCGGGAGGTCGATCCCCAGTTCGGCCTTGGCTGCAGTGCGGATGAACTTGTCGGGCAGACCGACCAGCATCCCGGCTCCGTCGCCTGTGTTCTCCTCGCATCCACAGGCACCGCGATGCGTCATGTGACGCAGCATGCGGTCGGCGTCCATCACAATCTGGTGGGACGCCTGCCCTTTGATGTGGGCCACCAGTCCGACTCCGCACGAGTCGTGTTCGTTGGCCGGATCGTAAAGCCCGTGCTGTTCGGGAAACTGGGTCAGTCCCATCATGTGCGTAGGTTCCTTCAACGTCGACTTCAATCAGTATTTCAATGCCTCAGGATGAGGCCATGTGAGCGCTCCATCTTTGCGGAGCGTCCGCGCGATCGCCTTCTCGCCCGTGACGCAGGCCCCTGAGGTTACCAAAATTCAGCAAACAGCGAGAGTTAGTCCTCGTCGTATTCGCGTGGTTTGGCCTTCTCGGGTTCAGGGACATACTTCAGCAATTCCACAAATTTCTCAGCGGCGGTGGAGAGATTCTTGTTCCGTTTGTGAATGATCCCCAGGGGCCGTTTGAAGTCGAGATCGCTGAAGGGAATCGCCTTCAATGATCCGATCTCGATTTCTCTGCGGAGCGTGGGTTCGGGCAGAATCGAAATCCCGGCGCCAATTTCCACTGCTCGCTTCACTGTTTCCACATTGTCAAACTGATGCACAACCTGCACCGTCACATGACTGTTTCGCAGGATGCGGTCGGTTACGCGGCGAATCGTCAGGTCTGAGGTGAATCCCACAAACTGCCGACTCATCAACTGCGTCACCGAAACGGAACGTTGTTGTGCAAGTTCATGATCGGGAGACACCACGAGCACCATGGGTTGTTCGACCCAGTCAATGCAACTGATATCTCCCCCGTCTCGCGGAAAGGAGACAATTCCCATCTCCGCTTCATCCCGTAACACGCGAGCGTACACATCCTCCGGATGGGAATACTCGACTTTGATCTCTACGTCCGGATGCAATTCCTTGAACCGGTTCACATACGCAGCCATCTGCAGCAGGCCCACGGAATAGATGCAGACGATCCGCACCCGGCCCGCAACACGGCCTTTGAACTTCTGAATGGCGTCTTCAATATCGCGGTACTCGTCGAGCCAACGACGCACACGCTCAAAATAAATCGCTCCTGCTGCGGTCAGTTCTGGCGGACGGCGGGACCGATCGATCAATTTGATGCCAAGGTGTTCTTCGAGTTGTTGAACAGCCTGACTGACCGCGGGCTGGGAGATTTGCCGAACCTCCGCTGCCCGAGAGAAGCCATGATGAGTCACAACGTCGCAGAAAATCTCCGCATTTCGCAGGTGCGCAAATGACATATAAGTTCTCTGTGATTGTTATCCGGCAGGGGATAACCAGCTGTGGAGTTTAGGCCGGTTCCGGACGATGGTCAAGTCGCTGAGAAACCAATCTCAGCGCGCAATCAAAGTGTGGAGCAACAACGGTTGCCCGAGAGTTGAACGCCGCACAACCCGAATCAGACCGCTGGCTTTTCATTTTTTTTCGAGAACGGGACGATCTATTTGCTGAGGATTATTTTGTGGGCTCAATGCGATGACACGACCGTCGTCAACAGGACGTTCGATTCGAGACTCAGGACGCTGCTCAGTCAGGCCCGGAGTCTACCGCTCAGCCCCAAGTTTCGCCCCAGAAAGCGGATCAGACTGGACATCGCAGCTGCTGCGAGGGCCGGTTTGGAGACAACAGGCCTCTGTTCCCACACGCGAAAGCCGATTCGCTCAATCCCGCGCAGAATCTCCAGACCACCTTCGATAAACAAATCGATATCAACCTGGAGTCGGCCGGGCATTTGAGGGACCAGAGGCTTCCCGGCCAGGAGAAGGTCTCGGGCCCGGTCCACCTCAAAACGCATGAGCTCCAGAAACCCGGGTGTGATGCGGTGCTGCCGGTAGTCTTCATCGGAATATCCGAATCGCAGACGATCTTCACGCGGCAGGTAGATGCGTCCAATTTCGTCGTCGCGGGCCACATCCTGCCAGAAATTGGCGAGTTGCAGGCCAGTGCAGACCGAATCGGACAGCGCGGCCCGTTCTTCGCTGAAGACTTCACACAGATGGAGGACGATGCGACCCACTGGGTCCGCGCTCCGTCGACAGTAGTCGCGAAGCTGTGCATATGTCTCGTATTCGACAACCGACTGATCCTGAACGAACGCGGAGATCAGATCTGAAAAGGGCTGCTGCGGAATTTGAAAGCGTTCAATGGTTGGCCCCAATGCCACAAAGACGGGGTGAGTTCGGCGTCCGGCATAGCAGGCATCGAGCTCGCCCTGCCACCAGGCCAGCATCTCCAGTGAGTGAGCAGGATTGCCCAGTTCGTCGCCCAGGTCATCGGACCAGCGGCAAAAGGCGTACACGTTGTAGAAGTGCTGGTGCAACTTGCGCGGGAGCAGCCAGCTCACCACCGGGAAGTTCTCGTAGTGCGAAGTGGCGACCTGCCGGCAGTATGCTGCGGCAGCCGCCAGATCGACCGGTTCCCGCTGTTGCGGTCCAAAGCGTTCCAGATCCTCTCGGACTGACATTCTCAGTCGCTTTCCCTTCAGGCGTCGCACTGAATGTGCAGTGGATTCGCGGCGACAAAGTCCAGCATTTCCTGTTCGCGAAAAACTCCAGTTGTGGCTCCGGCGGTCTTCACGCAACTGGCTCCCATCGCGGCTCCGTATTGAATGCAGTCCGTCAACGGAGCCTGATGCAGCATGCCGTACAGGAAGCCCGAAACAAAGGCGTCGCCGCCACCCGTTCCATCAACCTGCTCAACCTGATGAGAAGGGGCTGCAAAGCGTCGGTTCGAGGAATCCAGTGCGACAACGCCATCCTTACCGCAGGTGACGATAACCGTTTTGGCCCCACCGCGACGAAACATTGCCGCCTGTTCCCACGGATCACTGAGTCCGGTGATGATCTGGCTTTCATCTGTATTTGGAAGAAACAGGTCGGTTTCCGGCAATGCTTCCGGGAGCAGTTCGCGAATGCGGTCCTCGTCTCCAATCACCACATCGAGGACTGTCGTTACGTTGTGCTCATGGGCCCGGCGAAACAGGCTGGCGACATTCTTGCCGGAGAGGGCCGCATTCAGTCCGAAACCACCCACGTACAGCAGTTTCGCCTGGGCGAGTGCTTCGTCCGGGAGTTCAAGTCCGGTGATTTCCGCATTGGCCCCCACGGAGTGAATGAATCGTCGGTCTTCCCCACGCACGTTGACGACCTGCGTCGCCGCTGTCTGTGACGAGGAAGAGAGTTCGACATAGTCGCAGCAGACATGGTTGTGCTGCAATTCTTCCAGCACGAACCGCCCCAGAGCATCGTTCCCAACACGTCCCGAGATGCCGACAGTGACGTTCAGTTTGGCGAGATCGACGGCCACGTTCGATGCGCAGCCTCCGATCGTCAGTTCGAGGCGTTCGGTGGTGATCAGTGTACCGGCGGGGGGCATGCGTTCGATGGGCGCGCAGACGTGGTCGGCAACAATCAGGCCAACGCACAAGACATCGCAGGGTTTCGGAGTCACAGTGAGAGTCCTCGGCATCCAGATCAACAAATCAAGAGCGTCGGATGATAGCTGCCCGGGAACGACCTCGCATCCATGTCGGCGGACCTTCGTTTGAACTTCATGGAGTCGGGAAGTATTCTGGCCGCAACGAGTTGGAACCTGAATTCACCATCAGGCAATACCGTCTGCAGGCCGCAAACCTGCCGGTTGCTGGTACGCCTGAATTTGCGAGGAGTCACCATGGATCATATTAACGGGGCGCTCGGCCGGAAGTTGCGGATGGGGTTGGCTGGCGGAGGCCAGGGGGCGTTCATCGGTCGTGTGCACAATCACGCCGCTGTGCTGGACAATCGCGGTGAACTCATCGCTGGAGCTCTCTCCTCAAACGCTGAGAAGTCCAAGGCATCGGCCCCGTTCTATGACATCAAGCCCGAGCGGGCCTACGGGTCGTTTCAGGAGATGATCGATACCGAAGCGGGCCTGCCCGAAGGAGACCGGATCGACTTCATCAGCATTGCCACTCCCAACCACACGCACTTTCCCATCGCCAAGGCCGCTGTCGAAAAAGGCTTCAACGTCATTTGCGACAAGCCGATGACCTTCGACCTGAAGGAAGCGGAAGAACTGCTGGCTCTTGTGGAGAAGTCCGGCGTCGTGTTCGCCGTCTCGCACAACTACACCGGCAATCCGATGGTGCGTCAGGCTCGTGAAATGATTCTCGCGGGCGAACTGGGCGAAATTCAGGCGATTCGCTCGAACTACATTCAGGGCTGGTTGCGGACCCGTCTCGAAGAGAGCGGCCAGAAGCAGTCGGCCTGGCGGACCGATCCCACCAAGAGCGGAGCCGCCGGGGCCTACGGCGACATTGGGACCCATGCCTACAATCTGGCTCGCTACATGACCGGCCTGCTGCCGGATCGGGTCTCGGCTCATCTGCGGATTTTCGAACCGGGTCGTCGTCTTGACGATTATGGCGTCGCCTTGGTGCAGTTCGACAACGGGGCTCTCTGTACCATCACAGCCAGCCAGATTTCGCACGGTCGTGAGAACGACCTGTTTATTGAAATCGATGGGACCAAGGGAGCCATTCAGTGGCGTCAGGAAGATCCGAACTACATGACCTTCCGCCAGAACGGCAAGCCACATCAGATCTACTTCCGTGACCCCAACGCTCCATTCAACGGCGACATGCAAAAGGCGGCCTGCCGCATTCCCGCCGGTCATCCGGAAGGTTATCTGGAAGCGTTTGGCAACGTGTACCGCAATGCGTACGACGCCATGATT
>JAGQPW010000186.1 GCA_020426515.1 Planctomycetaceae bacterium
CTTGACCGTGAAGAAGTACGTCCCACCCGGAATGTGTGCTCGCCGGTAGTTGGACATTGTGCGGCCGCACTCCGTGTTGATATGTACGCACAGCGTACCCTACTTTTTACCCAGCAGATCGACGAGCGGGTTCCCGTGCGGGTAGGGGTGTCCGGAGTGTTTGCGGAAGCCTTCGCCGTATTGGGCGCCGATGGCTTCGCCACGGGCGGCGGACCAGCGTTTGCAGCTGTCGAGGTATTCGTCCATGCCGTGTTGGCGACGCAGCCACTCGCGCTGGCTGGCGTGGCAGGCGAGCATCTCCAGTTTGAGGTTGAACTCTTCGGAGATGTCGATGATGAAATCGTACGGCACCGGGTTGC
Source organism: Planctomycetaceae bacterium (assembly GCA_020426515.1). Lineage (GTDB taxonomy): Bacteria > Planctomycetota > Planctomycetia > Planctomycetales > Planctomycetaceae > JACKHO01. Next base: position 360 of record JAGQPW010000186.1, read on the forward strand.
CGTACCAGTCGACCCCTTCAATCGGATCGGCGTAGTACAGGTGCGGAATGCGATCGAGAATGGGGGCGGGGTCCCACTGTTCGGTGGCATAGTTCGGAACAGCGGCATTGAAGCAGGCATCTCGCACGATGCGACTGGTCTGCTCGTGGTCGGCCATGTAGTCGACCGGCGGAGCGGTGATCACGATGTCGGGGCGGGCTCGCCGGAGCAATTCGGAAACACGCTGTTTTGCTGCGTGCGTGCATTCGATTTCCAGGTCTCGGAACTCCATGCAGTGGTATTCCACTCCGAGCAAGTCGGCGGCCTTTTTCGCTTCAGCCCGGCGCACGGCGGCGATTTCTTCGGCCCCGAGTTCAGCGCTCCCTTTGTCTCCCGGGGTCATGGTCGCCATGACGATGGGGCAGCCGAGCTTGTGCAGCCGGGCCAGAGTTCCCGCACACAGGATCTCAATATCGTCCGGGTGAGCGTGAATCGCCAGCACGCGGGGGAGGGTGGTCGAAGTCGACATGGGCGGGCTCTTTGCACCGGGTGAGATGCAGGGATATCTGAGAATGGTATCCTATGGCTTCAATGCCAGAAGGATTGCATTGTGGCAGACATCAGGATGAAAGAAAGAACCGCCTCCATGCGGCCATCATCCTCCGTGACGGTTGCCGAGTATAGAGAACTCTCGCGTAATGACCATCGATCCGCACCACGAATTTTCTACGGAAGTTTTGGACATGATTTCTCAGCCTGACTCAGTTGACGCCGGTCGACTGGTTGCCGCGACCCGCATTCCGGTTCGAGTGCTTGAATTCTCCGATGAAGTCGCCATCTATGTCGCCCGACAGATCGCTGCGCTCGTGCGTGAACGAAATGCGGCAAGTCAACCGACCGTCCTTGGATTGCCGACCGGATCGACTCCGATTGGTGTCTATCGGGAACTGGTGCGAATGCATCGCGATGAAGGACTCGACCTGTCGCGTGTGACGACGTTCAATCTCGATGAGTACTGGCCGATGGATCCGCAGTCGATTCACAGCTATCAGCGGTGGATGCGGGAGAACTTCTTTGAACATGTCAACATTCCCGATTCTCAGATCAACATTCCGCGCGGCGACATTCTGCGTAAGGATGTCACCGCGTTTTGCCGGGACTACGAAGCCCGCATTCAGGCCGCTGGGGGAATTGACCTGCAGTTGTTGGGAATTGGCCGCACCGGACACGTGGGGTTCAATGAGCCGGGCAGCCCGCCGGATTGTCGCACTCGCATCGTCACGCTCGACCGCGTAACGCGGAAAGATGCGGCAAGCAGTTTTTATGGCGAAGACCACGTGCCGTTGCGGGCCATTACGATGGGCGTAGGGACCATCCTCGATGCCCGGCGCATTATCATCATTGCACTGGGCGAGCACAAAGCGTCGATCGTGCGCCGCGCTGTCGAAGAGGAGCCTTGCCTGGAGATCGTCGCCAGCGAGTTGCAGGAACATCCACAGGCCGAGTTCGTGGTGGATGCGGCGGCTGCAGCGAAGCTCACAGATGTTCGTTCCCCCTGGCTGAATCAGCGGATCGACTGGACACCCGAGCTTGAGAAGCGGGCGGTGATCTGGTTATGTCAGAAGACGCAAAAGCCAATTTCCAAGTTGGAAGGGCGGGACTTTCTGGAACACCATCTGGCGGATCTGCTGCATGAGTGCGGTCCGCTGGAGCACATGCGACAGCGCGTGTTTGAAAGTCTGGCAGACACGATCTGCACGCAACCCGCCGGCTCGACGCCGCAGACGGTGCTCGTCTTCAGTCCTCATCCCGATGATGACGTCATCTCCATGGGAGGGACGCTGATCACTCTGGCTGAGCAGGGGCACGATGTGCATGTGGCGTACATGACCAGCGGTAACATCGCCGTGTTTGATCATGATGCCCTGCGGCACGTCGACTACGTGTGTGAGTTCCTGGACCTGTTCGGAGCGAACAACCCCGAGATGATTCAGCTGGAGCAACACATCAAACATCTGGTCGCCAACAAGCAGCCCGGAGTTCCCGATGCCCCTGATGTGCTGAAAGTGAAAGGGCTGATCCGCAAGACGGAAGCGGTCGCTGCCGCATTGACGGCGGGTGTGAAGGAGGAGTGCTGTCACTTTCTGGACATGCCGTTCTATCAGACCGGTCTGGTGAAGAAAAATCCCATTGGCGAGGTCGACGTGACCATCGTGGCTGACCTGTTGACGAAGCTGCAGCCGGCCCAGGTTTACCTGGCGGGCGATCTCTCCGACCCGCACGGAACGCACCGTATGTGTGCCGAGGCCATTATTGCGGCCGTCAAACAGGTGCAGGCAAGCGGGTTGCAGCCGGAGGTGTGGTTGTACCGCGGAGCGTGGCAGGAATATGAGCCTCACGAGATCGAACGGGCAGTCCCTTTGAGCCCTGAAATCACGCAGCGAAAAAAGCAAGCGATTTTTAAGCATGAATCGCAAAAAGACGCCGCGCTGTTTCCCGGACATGACGAGCGGGAATTCTGGGTACGTGCGGAAGAGCGCACAAAGCACACAGCCCGAATCTTCAACGATCTGGGACTACCGGAATTCTACGCGATTGAGAGCTTTCGCCGACTGCGGGAGAAACTGTAGGTTAAGTTGACAGTGCAGCCGCTCCCTCCGAATGTCGTTGAGGGGGTGGCCCATCTGTTCCCCTTATTTTCAGTCTGTCGGTCACCATGGAAATCGTACGGCGACGAGCATATGCCCGTGCGGGTTTCGTAGGTAATCCATCTGACGGATACCACGGACGGACCATTTCGCTATGCGTCGGGGATTTCTTCGCCGAGGTGACGCTGTACGAGTGGCCCAAAGTGGAGATCGTCTGGACTGAAGAGGACCAAAGCAGTTTTGATTCCATTCACGAACTGCACGAAGACGTCGAACTGCACGGCTACTATGGCGGCGTCCGACTGGTCAAGGCGACGATCAAACGCTTTTACGAGTACTGCCAGTCCAATGGTCTGACGCTGCATGAACGGAATTTTGCAATTCGGTATTCATCGAATGTTCCAAGGGCCGTGGGACTGGCCGGGTCGAGCGCGATCATTGTGGCGACCCTGCGGGCGTTGATCGATTTCTATCGCGTAGAAATTCCGCTGCATGTACAGCCCTCGCTGGCCCTGAGTGTGGAGACCCGTGAACTCGGCATTGCTGCCGGGTTACAGGATCGTGTGATCCAGGTGTACGACGGTCTGGTCTACATGGACTTTGCACAGGAACGGATGCAGATTGTCGACGGCATGGAGTGCGGCGTGTACGAACGTCTCGATCCCGCATTGCTGCCGCCCGTATACGTCGCCTATAGCACGGAAGTTGGCGAACCGACGTATGTCGTTCACAATCCGCTGCGGGCTCGCTACCAGCGTGGTGAACGTGATGTGGTCGAAGCGATGGAGATTTTTGCGGACCTCACCGATCAGGCTCGCATCGCGCTGGAGCAGGGGGATGCGCAGCGATTGCATGAACTGATCAATCTCAACTTTGATACGCGGGCACGCATCTGCAATATCTCGGCGGGGCACAGGGCCATGGTTCAGGCCGCACGGTCGGTGGGGGCCAGTGCCAAGTTCGCCGGGTCGGGCGGCGCGATCGTTGGCACGTTTCGCGACGTTGAGATGTTTTGCGATCTCAAGCGAACGCTGGAAGCAATCAACTGCCGCGTGATTCAGCCGCTGATTCGGACACCGGTCTGATTGATCGTTGCGGCAGACTTGTCGACGGGCCAGCCTGAGGGCTACCGTGCAGGAATGCGGGACGCGACAGGCGTCCTTCTTTGGACCTGAGTGACGAGAACTGCCGCCATGACGAAGTTACGCTCCCTTCGCCTGCTCCTCGGTTTGCTGACCTTCCTGTTGATGGGGGTGCAACTGTCTGCGGCCCAGGATCGTCCCAATATTGTGTGGATTCTTTCCGAAGACAATTCCGTCCACTACCTGCGGCTGTACGGGGCTGAGTTGGGCGTGATGCCCACCGTGGAGCGACTCGCCAGCGAAGGACTGACATTCGAGCACGCCTTCTCCTGTGCACCGGTCTGTTCCGTCGCAAGGACGACACTGATGACCGGGTGCTACGCCCCCCGCATTGGTTTTCAGAATCATCGTCGGCTGAAGCCTGCTGAACTGCCAGACGGTGCCGAACTGTTTCCCGCCTACCTGCGACGGGCCGGGTATCACACGACGAACAACAGCAAGGAAGATTACAACGTTGTGAAGGGAACGGAGTGGGATGACTCCTCACGCAAAGCGACCTGGAGAAGTCGCCCGACGCCCGAGACGCCCTTCTTTCACATGCGGACGACGACGGTCTCGCATGAGGGCTCGCTGCACTTCAAGGCAGAACTGATGCAGTCAGAGCAGCCGACGGCCAACCTCGCGAGTGTGGAACTGCCCCCATACTTTCCAGATACACCCACGTTTCGTTACACGCTGGCACGCTACTTCGATCGGATGCGGTCCGTGGATGAGCAGGTTGCCCAACTGGTGCAGGAGTTGAAGGACGACCAGGTGCTCGACAACACGATCGTCTTTTACTTCGGCGATCATGGCGGTGTGCTGCCGCGCAGCAAAGGTTATCTGTACGAAACCGGGCTGCATGTGCCGCTGGTCGTGTGGATGCCAGAAAAATGGAAATCGAAGTCGCCATTCAAGGCGGGGACTCGTCCAGAGGGATTTGTGGAGTTCGTTGACTTCGGTCCTACCGTGCTGAATTTGGCAGGTGTGACTGTGCCGGAATCGATGGATGGTCGACCATTTCTCGGCAGTGGAGTCCAGGCCGACGATGTGAATCAGCGGGACGAAGCATTCGGCTATGCCGACCGGTTTGATGAAAAGATCGATTTCTCCCGATCACTGCGCAAGGGGAAGTACAAGTACATCCGCAATTATCAGCCTTTCTATTCAGATGCCCTGCAGAACAATTACCGCTACATCATGCTGGCCTACACGGAGTGGCGGGAGCTTTACCACGCCGGCAAATTGAACGATGTGCAGAAGTCGTTCTTTGAGTTCCATCCGGCAGAGATGCTGTTCGATGTCGAGTTGGACCCGCACGAGATTCACAATCTGGCGGGCGACCCACAGCATCGCGAGACGTTGTTGGACCTGCGAAAGAGGCTGCGCGAACGGGTGGAGTCACTGCCGGATCTCAGCTTCTATCCGGAAAGTGAACTGGTCGACCATGTGCTGCCACATGCCGCGGAATTCGGACAACAACATCGAGAAGAGATTCAACGGCTGAGTGCAATTGCCCAACTCGAACTCGTCCCCTTCGCGAAGGCGAAATCACACATTGAAGCAGCGTTGATGAGTGACAATCGCTGGGAACGCTACTGGGCTGCAACCGTGTGCGCGTCATTCGGGGAAGTGGCCCGGAGCCTGACCGAGCAGGTTCGTCCATTGCTGAAGGATTCGGAACCAATAGTCCGCGTGCGAGCGGCAGAGTTCTTTGGCACGCTCGGTTTGCCCGTGGCGAAGTCGACGCTGCTCGATGTGCTGGCCACAACCGATTCCCCGGCAGTGGCACTGCTGACGTTGAATTCGGTGGTCGCGCTGCGAGATGGCCCTCAACACGTGGGTTTTGCTCCGACGGAACTGAAGGTGAAGGCACGCGGTGGCGAAGTGGATCGCCGGTTGCAGTACCTGGGATTGAATGTGGACACCGAGAAACGCAAATCGAAGTAGCGACCTTTGTCGTCGGTGTTCCAAATGTAGACTGAGCCACGAGTGATTCTTGCGAACGCATCTGTTCGCTTCTGGAAGGAGAGTTGTTGCGATGCGAATGTTCAGCCACCGATGGGAAGTGCTGGTGCTGGGGATGTCTCTGTTCCTGTTTTCGACGACGGCCCGCTGTGAGGATCGACCTCAACCTGCAGGCGAATTTGCACCGCAACAGGAGACTCTCCCGGTTGCGGCACCTGCCGATGCGATTGTGCTGTTCGATGGCCAGGGTGTGCAGAAGTTCGTCAGCATGTCCGGGGGCGAGATCGACTGGCCGGTCGAAGACGGAACCCTTGTCTCCACGCGAGGCAAGCAGAGGTCCAATCACATTGTTTCAACGGTTCATTTTCGCGATGCCGATATCCATGCGGAGTTCCTGCTGCCGGAGAAGGGGAACGGCAACAGCGGGTTGTACCTGCATGGCAACTACGAACTGCAGATCATCAATTCGCATGGCAAGGGCGAACCAACGATGGAAGACATGGGGGCGCTGTACGGCTTTGCGAAGCCGCTGGTCAATGCGGCTCGACCACCCGGCGTATGGCAGGTGTACGACGTTCGCTACCGGGCTCCCCGCAGAGATGCCGCAGGCAACATCGTCGAAGAGGGGACGCTGACGGCCTGGCTGAATGGCCAGAAAGTACAGGACGGCACCCGATTTGGTGAGCCCCGATCCAAGTATCATCCGTACCGCTACGGCGTCACTCCGTATCTGGAGGCGATCTGGGAGCAGCAGAAGAAGACATCACGTGGTCCGCTGTTCCTGCAGGATCACGACAATCCGACGCGGTTTCGCAACGTCTGGATTCGCCCGCTGGACGATCAGGCCGGGATGTATGTGCCGAAAGACAAGCCTGAGTCGTGACGGCTGGAGAAGACTTCTTTTCCAGTACACATTTTCGCCACGACTTCGAATTGGCGATAAACGTTCGATGGATTCGCCCGCTTGTCGCAGGTCTGACGGGGGACTTGAATGAGAGCGGGCCGCGTCTCATCATGCGGCGGCATTGTTCTCGACTCTCTAATGACCGCTGATGCGGGTGACCGGTTTTCATGCGAAACATCCGTCTGCGAATTGCCTACGATGGAACCCAGTACGCTGGCTGGCAGATTCAGCCTGAGCATCCCACGGTGCAGGGTGTGCTGGAGGAAGCTGTTCGCAAGTTGACCGGGGAAGAAGTCCGGATGCTGTCTGCCGGTCGGACCGATGCCGGGGTTCACGCATTGGGCCAGGTGGCCAATTTTTTTACCGAATCCCGGATTCCCGCCGATCGCTGGCGACCGGCACTGCAGGACAAGCTGCCCGCTGACATCGTGATTCTGGAGTCGGATGAAGTGCCGCAGGACTTTCACGCCACGTTCTGGGCAAAGTCAAAACGGTATCGATACCTCATTTACAACAATCTGATTGATGACCCGTTTCTCAGTCGTTACACGTGGCGCATCAGTCAGCCACTCGATGTCGACGCGATGAATGCAGCCGCACAGGTGCTGGTGGGGACGCACGACTTTCGCAGCTTCGA
>JAGQPW010000187.1 GCA_020426515.1 Planctomycetaceae bacterium
GTGGCTTCTGCAGTGACAAGTGGACCGAGGGCGAGCTGGCTGTCCAACTGCTGCTGACTGACGAGTTCACCCGATTCCGGATTTACCAGGGAGATGGTGCCGTTCTGCTGGACCAGCAGCAATCCGTTCACCGTTTGGGCTGCTCCAATCAGAGGAGCGCCATGCAGCGGAAAGACCCACCGCGTGGGCAAATCGGCTTTGGGTTCCACGCAATGGAGTTCAGCCAGTCCCGTTTCCGCCAGAATCAGATTGCCCACCACGACTGGACGCGACGACAACGATTGCGGGAACGTGCGTTGACCAACCTGCTCGAGTTGCTCCGCCCGCAGAACCGTAAGTCGTTGCATGGTGTCGGCAATGGCGATGAACTGCTCGCTCACTCCGGCACCAACCTGAACAGGCGCGCCAAGTTCCAGCCGGCCCCCTTCGGCCAGGTGGGTACGGGGCGTTGTCTGCAGGCGAATTTGAATCAGGACGCCGGACGTCGTCACACCTATTGCACGATCGCTTCCCGCCGACACAACATCGACCCACTCCAGATCGTCCCCGGTGGGCAATGTGAAGTCCTGAATGGGAGCTTGCGAACCGACCCGGATGGAGTGCATCCGACCCGCCATGGGAATCACGATGCGATCACCGACCGAAACCGGCGGACCGGTGGGAGGTTGGGGTAACTGCGGCGATGCTTCAATTTGCCCTGCCGGACTAATGACCCAGGCGCGCGGTTCGGGGCCACCACAGGCAATGGCAATACGGTTGTTGGCCACCACAGCGGCCCGCAGTGGCGTGTCGAGATCGGCATGCAGCGGCAATCGGGATGTTGCATCGGTCAGGAACTTTCCTCCGCTCCATTGCCGGGCGCCCACGCGAAAGGCCATCCCCGAATCGTTAACGCAAATCAGCAAGTCCCCGCTGGAGTTCCAGGCGAGGAGTCGACTCCCCAGCACAGCCTGCCAGTCGCTCTTCAGTTCATCGCGATCGGTCCGAGTGAGAATCACCGAATCGGCATAAGGCTGACTTCGGGCGTTGAACAGATACCCCGCTTCGTACAGCAGAGGCTGAGTCGCTTGTCCAAACGCGACAGGATCGCTGTCGGGCTGCAGGGCGTCAGTCGTGAGCTGGACGCGAATCAGATTGCCGGAAGCCATCCACACCTGTCGGTCAGGACCGGTCATCAGGTGAATCGGACGATTGATGTCCCCTTTCCCCTGATACAGCGGACCTGGAGTGAGGGGAGCCTGCCCCGCATCATCGGAGACAGAGAATGCCGAGAGACGTTCGCCGCTCGATGGGACAAACAGGTCGCGCCCCCGCAGCGCGACGGGCTCATCGCGGACGCGGCCCGCCACCTGCCCCGTCGCCACCTGCTTGAAGGGCTCGTCACCCGTGTCCGTTTCAATCAGCCGCAACTGCGCGTTCTCACCCATATTCTGAATCATCAGCAGGTAGCTGCCCATCGGCTTGAGTGGTGCTTCCACTGATCCCGATGGTTGTCCGAGATAGTGGACGGCCACACATTCCAGCGGACGCTTGGTCAGCTCATACAGCACTTCCTCATCACCGGCGACGACCAGTTGACCGCTCTTGATTTCAGCGACACCGGAGATGGGTTGTGAAAACGTCAGACGCTCTCGCAGTCGGCCTGTCTCCAGGTCGAGCGCCAGTAACTCGCCCGATTCGGTCGTCGCGAACAGCGAACCCTCTGCGAGATGGGGTCTCCCTTTGATTCTCGAATCCAGAGGCTGACGCCAGACAAATTCTCCCGTGTGCTGGTGAATTCGGACCAGTTCGTTGTGCCGGGTATCGAAAGCGATCACGCTTTGTGTGGCGTTGTCGGTGATGGGAAAAAATGGTGTGTCGAGGCCGATGGCACGACGCCAGATGGGGCCGCCGGTCACCAGATCGAGCCCGTAACAGCAATCCTGAGCCACGGCGAGCACCGCCTGTCCGACAGCCACTTCATTGGAACGCGTGCGTCCCTGAAACAGCAACGTGAGTTGCGTGGCCGGCTGCGGATGATCCTCTGTCAACGCATCCTGTCCCGGGGTATCCGACGTAATCGAGGATCGCTCAGTCTCCAGTGCGGTCGCCATCAACTCGCGGACGGTCTTGTCCTTTTCGAAATCGGGATAACGGATCAGCAGATCCTGACGAATGCGCATCGCTGCCAATGGGCCCCGTTCCCCCACTTCAGCAGTCGTTCCTTCCGGAGCCGTCCCCAACGCTGCCTTCATTCTCCCAATGTGATCCTTGTAGACCGCCTGCCGCAGAATCCTGGCTTCCGACTTCCGAACGGCGGCTTCAATCTCAACCAGGGTTTCATTCGGCGGCACATCTTTGGGCGCGTATGTCTTCAAGGTTGTGCGGGCTTCATTGGAGACTTCGATCAGCGCGGGATTGTTCAACGCTCCGGCCGCTTCCGCTGCGCCGAGCGAAATAATGCGTGCCTGCTCAAAAATATCGGGATGAACCGTTTCAAAGTCGTCCCGGTCCCGCTGCTCGTTGATGAAGTTACGCAGGTATTTTAGCGCTTCAGGATAGTTGGGGGCCGCTCCCGTGTGCTGGCGAATCCGGGCCAGACCAGCGAGTCGTCGAGCCTCAACTGCCAGTGGATGCTTGGGGTAAATAATCGCGAAGTCATCGAGTTCCTTAATGGCGGCGCGATAGTTCGATTCGTCGTACAGGGTGCGGGCCTGCTCAAATGAGGCTTCGGTCGAATAGCGACCCGCAAGGAAGTAGAAAATCGCTCCCGTCAGCAGCAATGCACCGGAGACGCCCAGCAAGGTCAGCACCAGCGGCGATCGCAGCAGGTCCTCTTCACCCGGCCGCGCCTGATGATGTCGCATTGCCTGCCGCAGGCGATTTGAATACGCCGGATCTTCTTTGTCAGACTTACTCGACCGACTGGCTCCACCAGTATTCGAACTGCCGCGAGTTTCTTTTGGTGCCGCCGGTGCAGGTGCTCGTGCCACAGGTGCAGAGGCCGCAGCAGGCTTGGCGGATTTTTTTGGGGCCGGCTCAGGTTTGCTGCGAGGGCGCGAAGACGACGAACCCGCCTTCTTTTCCGCCGCGGCCAATGCATCCAGACCACTCAAAATGTCGATTCCACCAACATCCTCGTCGTCATCTGCTGCGTCCGGAACATCTCGTTCGGCGCGACTGGCTGCTGCGGGAGGTGCGTCGTCGACGAACTGGAACTCTTCTTCTTCCGCCGCTGCCGGGGGCGGAACATCGCCATCGTGAAACTTGATGTCCACAGTCCCAAATCGCAGTGTGTCCCCCGACTTAAGCATTGCATGCTTGACCGGCGCTCCGTTCACTTCAAGCGGAACTGCTCCCGCAGCCACCGCCTCGTAGCCAGTTTTTGACCAGCTGATGCGGCAGTGCATGATGTCGACATCGTCTTCATCAATGCAGATGTCGTTGGAACGGTGCGAGCCAATCGCTACGGGACTCTTTTTTGAGAGTTCCCGGCGATTCACGTCACCGGTCATGTGAATGACTTCAAGGAACGCCATGCTACTCTTCGCTTCTCGTCGTTGTTCGGCGGATCCGCTGCATATCGGCCTCCAGGCCGGCGTCTGTCACCGCAACCACGGTGCCATGCTTTGCCAGTTCGTGTACTTCAATCATCATGTCTGTCTTGCCTTCACCGGCCCGTTTGCCGGTCAGGACGTCAATCAACTCTCCAATTCCAGCGACAGCGACATCGTCGACGCGGATGTTGTTTTCGGCATCGATTTCAACAATCACCGACTCATCCTCGACATCTTCCTGCACGTTCTGGGAAACGCCCTCTTCCTCCGGTTGAGGCGGAGTCGTCTGCATCGACTTCTGTATCGCAAACGACGCAGTGATCATAAAGAAGATCAGCAGCAGGAAGGTGACATCGACCATCGGGGTCATGTCGAGCCCTTCATCGTCGATGGCGCCGCGGCTCAGCTTGAAGTCGGGCTCCTCATCCTCGTCGTCCAGCCAGGGATTGCGAGGTTCGTCGCTCTCCCAGGGTGACAGTTCCTGTATGTCTGACCTTGGGCGTGCCGTCGGCTGGTCCTGCTCTTCAGCCAGCGCGGCGGACTCGACTTCAGGGACCAGGATTCGCTGCGCGCACTGCGGACAATTAACTGGCTGACCCGCCTTGCGGCGGCTCACGCTCAGCTTCTGTCCGCATTCGGAACAACGAAACACAATGGGCATGGAATTGAATTCTCGTTAGGGCTTTTCGATCACACCAACAAAGTACTGCAGTCCACTTTCGGTCCCGGCATTGGCGTCGGCATCAGCAGCAGCGCGGGCCACATCTTCCACAATGCCGCTCGGGATGTCGCGATCGGCCTTGATGATGACGGTCTTTTTCTGTTCGGAGATGCCGTTGAGCACGTAGCTGGTCACTTCTTCCAGGGCGACCGGGCCGTTCTCTTTCTTGCCATTGGACAGGTAGATTTCCGGGTCGTTGTCCGTCTTGAAAATTGTGACGACCACGGCGTCCTTCACGCTCACTCCCAGTCCGTTCTTCGCAGGGGGAATCTGCAGGGCGGACTGGTCTTCCATTTTTGAGGTCACCATGAAAAAGATCAGCAACAGGAACGTCACGTCGATCATCGGCGTGATGTCCATTTCGTTGTCGACCTTGAGTTGCTTCGTCTTGCGACGCATGACCGCCTCGTGAATCCGTTGGGCGACAGTAAATCAGTCCTGCTGGAAGATGTGGACGTTGTTGATTCGGTTAACGGGTCATGGCCCGTTCCAGGTCGTGCAGGAATTCTCCCAGTTGATCCTGCACGCCGTCGGTCATTTTGCTCATCTTCACCTGCACCCAGGCCCCAAGCAGTGTGAGCGGAATGGCCACAATCAGTCCGATGGCCGTTGTGAACAGCGCGAATGAGATTTCACTGGCCAGTGAAGACGGATCGAGGCCCCCCTGAGCCGAGGCCGACCCGATTTTTTCGAACGCCAGAATCATCCCGCTCACCGTTCCCAGCAGTCCGAGCATGGGCGCTGTTTTACTGATCGTGCCGATCCAGGAGTGTCGGTATTGCAGATCGGCGAGAATGTCCCGCTCATACTTCTCTGCGAGGAGCGTCTGCAACTTGGACAGTCCGCGATCACGATGTGCCAGGGCGACCAGGATCATTTGCGGTGTTGCTTTCGACCAGTAGGGAGGCGAGTCGCAGACTTCGGCGACCGCATCGAAATTCTTTGCATCGAGGTTCTCGCGGACTTCGTCCAGAAACGCTCCTGCGGCGGCTGGCGAGGAAAACCGCTTCTGGCTGATCTTTCTCCACAGCAGCACGACGCAAAACACGCCGTACAGGGCCGCCAATGCCATGGCGACGTAGATGACCGGACCGGAGGCTTCGAGAATGGGCTTCATTGATCAACCTGTTGCCTGACAATAAGGCGATGATGAATCGAGTTGGTCCTTGAGGAATTACTTCAGGTAGGTTTGTCGGGTGACTACAAACGTGTAGCCATTCCCTTCCTTAACCACCACAAAGTAAGTCCGACGAATTTCCTTGGCGTGCCGCTTCGCGTAGTTGTATTCGAGTTGCAGCAGCATCTGTTCGGTTTTCTTGGGGTAGAAGTGGAACAGCACTGCTCCCTTCGCATTGATGTTTCCACGTTCAAACAGTTGCTCGTCTGCGTCCCGGCGGGTTCCACCTTGCCAGGTCATGTAGAGCCGGTTTTCGCCCTTCCCGGACGTGGCGCGACGAACATTGGGGCTGCCGCTCATCCCGGTCATGTACACGAGCTCGCCCCCTCTGAGCAGGGCTCCCATTTCGATGCCGAAGTAGTCGAGCTGTTTGGCGTACTCATCCAGCGATGTTCGATCGGCGTACTGAATGAACCAGCGCTGTTCCGCCGGAATACCTCCCTGCCCTGGCCCGTTGCCGAGACCACGACGACCTGTTCCATCGGCACTGCCAGGATTTCCCGACGGTTCCGTCGACTGGGCCATCACATCCTGAGCCTGCTCCGTGGACTTGTCGGAAAATTGAACCACCTGATCGACCGTCTCGGTCACTTCCGACGGGTCCAGCACTTCTTCGGCCGTCGTCGGATTGGGGTCCGGGTCTTCAGGAGATTCGAGCTTCAGCGTCTCGTCAGGAGCCCCATCTTCAAATCCACCGGGGGATTCCACCATCTCCATTGGCACGAGAAATTCTGTTTTCTCGGGAGCCACTTCCCACCAGTAGATGATGGCGTACGCGGTCAGCAGCATCAGGCCGATCACGACCGCAATCATGCCCGAACTCAGACGGTCGTACGGCGTGACCTTCAGCACAGGCTGATGGACAGCTGCCGATGACGATCCTTGTCGTGACGCCTGACGAGCCATGATTCGCTTTAGAAGACGGGACACAAAATTGAGGCTGCGATTTGCCGCAGTGATCCCCTGCAGGACACTGAACCGCACATGCAGAGGGCTTGAAATGAGATGCTATGGAGTCGAGCGCAGAGAGTCCAGAGTCCCCGGCAGCCGAATGGTCGCTGTGGAGTCACCATTGCGACACGATTTGCTGCATGATTCGCATGTTCGCGACTCCATCTTCTGCAGGCGGCAACAATTTTCCAGCGGTCACGGAATTCGCGAAATGATCGAGCTGGCAGGCGTACTGATCGGCTGTGGGGATCTCAATCGTTTCCCATGGCGTATCTCGCGATGCTGACGGTTGCCAGTCGATGGTACAGCCGGGCTCGTTCTGAAACGCACGGTTGAGCACAATCTGGCCGCCTGTTCCGACTACCTCCACCCGGCAACGGAATGGAGCTTCGAAACTGCAATCGATGTTGGCCAGCACATTCGATGGAAACCGCAAGGCCACCTGCGTCGTCATGTCGGCCCCGCTTTTCCAGCGGACGGTTCGTGAATAGACATTCTCGGGTTCCTTTCCGGTGAGGAATCTCGCGCAATTGACACCATAGCAACCGAGATCCCACACCGCTCCTCCGCCGCGTGCCGGGTCGAGCCGCCAGTCGGAGCGGTCGATGTCGAAAGAGAAGCTGACGTTGATCAGCCTCAGGTCACCAATCTGACCGGAAAAGACCAGTTCGTGCAGCCTCTGCGAACGAGGATGGTGTCGCCACATGAACGCTTCCATCAGCAGGACACCCGCTTCGCGGCAGGCTGTTTGCAGTTCCTGAGCCTCGTCCAGGTTGAGAGCGAGCGGTTTTTCACACAGAACATGTTTCCCTGCAGCCGCAGCGGCCAGTGTCCACGGACGATGTTCATCTCCCGCAGCGGGAATGTAGACGGCATCGATTTCCGGATCAGCGAGCAGAGATTCGTAGCTGTCATGTGTACTCACAGCCGAATCCGGGATGATCTCGCGTGCCGCCCCGGGACGTCGACTGGCAATGGCTTTGAGTTCGACCTTCTGGGCCACCGCGAACGCGGGCAGCATCCGACGCTGCACA
>JAGQPW010000188.1 GCA_020426515.1 Planctomycetaceae bacterium
GAGAAATCAGACGATGTCTCACGGAGCAATTCCCTTGCCAAACTGTTCAGTGCCGACCCGGTTGTGAAACTACCTCAAGTGAGTAGAGCATGCAATCTGCCTTCCGGTGGAATCGGACTCCTGCGGCAAAGAAGCTGCAAACAACAGTTCCACATGTGGCCCGGTGGAGGGGCCTCGCCTGCGTGATGATGTTGAGTTGGCCGCTTTTCCTGCGCGCTGCGGAACCTGTGGACTTCAAGGCCGATGTGGCTCCAATTCTCGAACAGCATTGTTTGAGCTGCCATGCCGATGGCAATGCCAAGGGCGATCTCTCCCTCACCACGTTCAAGCATCTGGAGGAGAATGGCTACGTGGTAGCCGGCGATCCCGATGGAAGCTACCTGCTCGAACTGGTCATCGCGACCGAGGGCAAGCGACCTGAGATGCCCAAAAAGGGTGAACCGCTGACGTCGATGCAGGTGGAGTTGCTTCGCCGCTGGATTGAACAGGGAGCGAAGTGGCCAGCCGAAGTGAAACTGGAAGAGCCTGCGGTCGATGACCGGTCCTGGTGGTCGCTGAATCCACTCATCGCGGCCAAGGTTCCCGCCAGCGAAGCAGCCCACCCCGTTGATGCTTTCATTGACGCCAAGCTGAAGGAAAAACAGCTGGTACCGCTCCAGCAGGCCGATCCTCGCACTTTGATTCGACGGCTGACTTACGATCTGACCGGGCTTCCTCCGACTCCCGAAGAGATTGATAACTTTCTGGCAGCGAACAAGAAGGATCCAGAAGCGGCTTGGTCGGCGCTCGTCGATCGATTGCTGGCGGCTCCGGAGTTTGGAGAAAAGATTGGGCAGCACTGGTTGGACCTGTCGCGGTATGGCGAATCGCACGGATACGACAAGGACCATCCTCGCATGAATTCATGGCCTTACCGCGACTACGTGATTCGCAGCTTCAATGAGGACAAGCCGTACGCACGATTCGTACAGGAACAGGTTGCCGGAGATGTCCTGTTTCCGGGTGAACCCGACGGTGTATTGGGACTGGGGTTTCTCGCCGCGGGGCCATGGGACTTTATTGGCCACTCAGAAGTGGGCGAGGGGAAAATGGATGGTCGCATCGCGAAACACCTCGATCGCGATGAAATGATTTCCGCCGTGTTCAATGTGTTCATGAGCACCACGGTTCAATGTGCTCAGTGCCATCACCACAAATTCGATCCCATCCGTATGGAGGACTACTACGGTTTGCATGCTGTGTTTGCTGCCGTGGATCGTGCTGATCGAGTCTATCAGGCACTCTCGCCCGAGAAACAACAAAAGAAGCAGTTGCTTGTGGAACGAATGGAAGTATTACAGGCCGAGCAGGAATCGATTGATTCCGAATACGCGAAGCGGCACGGCTCGAAGATGTCCGACATCGACAAGCGACTTACCGAGTTGAAGCAGCAGTATCCCTCTGAATTGAAGCCGGAATACGGTTTCCACAGCAGCGTCGTCCCCGAAGCGGACACCGCGATGTGGGTGCAGGTCGATCTGGGTCACCCCCAGTTGGCCTCACACGTGCGTCTGATGCCAGCTTTTGACATGTTCAACAACATCGGGGCGGGGTTTGGTTTTCCAGTACGTTTTCGTGTCGAAGTGTCGACTGACGAGAATTTCGAAGACGAGTCTGTGAGATGCGTGCTGGATGCCACAAACGAGGACCAGCAGAATCCGGGTTCCCGTCCGGTTCTGGCCGATGTTGGCGGAGCACCGATTCGTTACGTGCGACTCACGGCAACGAAGCTGGCCCTCCGCCAGAACGACTACGTCTTCGCTCTCGGTGAGCTGCAAGTGTTTCGGCAGGCCTCGGGCGACAATGTTGCGCTCGGTGCCAATGTAACCTCACCCTACAGCATTGAAGTCCCCGTACGTTGGGGACAGAAGAACCTGACCGATGGTATCTTTTATCAGGAAGTCAGCGATCCGATCGCCTTCGAAGAGTTTATACAGCTCGACATGCAGCGGGCTGCGATCGAGGATCCGGAAGCTGAAGCTCGAAAATCGGAAATCGAAACATCGCTGAACAAACTTAAGAAGCAGCTGAACGCGATTCCAGAGGGCGAGGTCGTGTATGCTGCCGCGACTCACTTCAAGTCTGATGACAATTTCCATCCGACGAACGGCAAACCTCGCAAGATTCACTTGCTGAATCGAGGCGACTTGCGATCTCCGCGCGACGAGATGTCTCCTGGTGCCCCGGGGTTGTGGACTGTCGAGCATGTAGTGCTGGCCCCAGGGGCTCCCAAGGATGAAGGAGCCGCCCGCGCTGATCTTGCGATGTATTTGACACAGCCTGACAATCCCCTTGTCTGGCGGTCGATAGCCAATCGCGTGTGGCAATGGATTTTTGGTCACCCATTGGTGGCGACACCAAACGATTTTGGCCGCATGGGGATGGAACCCACACACCCGGAACTGCTCGACTATCTGGCCGCCCGGTTGCGGGATGATCCGCAGCAGTCAGTGAAGTCGCTTGTCCGATTGCTTGTGCACAGTCAGGCCTACCGTCGGAAGTCTGGAGGCCACGTTGAAAACTCGCTCATCGACTCCGGGAATTCGTACCAGTGGCGATTCGATCGCCGTCGACTCTCGGCCGAGGAACTGAGAGATTCGATGCTGGCCATCAGCGGTATGTTGCAATTGGACAAGCGAGGTGGACCGAGTTTCCAGGACTTCGTTATTGAGCAGCCTACAAACTCTCCGCACTATGAATACCACTTGCACGATCCCGACAGTCCGGAATCCCATCGGCGAACGATCTATCGGTTCGTTGTGCGGTCTCAGCCTCAACCCATGCTGACCGCTCTGGACTGTGCCGATCCATCGATGAGCGTGCCCCTTCGAGATGAATCCACCACGGCAATCCAGGCTCTCACGCAGTGGAACAACCCGCTGGTGGAAGTCATGTCCCGACATCTGGCCGAGCGACTTCAACAGGCCGCGGCCGATGATATCGCGAAGCAGGTGGAACTGGCTTGTCAATTGGCTTGGGGCCGATCTCCCGGCGGCAAAGAGCGAGTGATCCTGCTTGACCTGATGCAGACTCAGGGTGCTGCGACGTTTGCCCGTGTCCTGTTGAATTCGAGTGCACTGACCTATGTCGATTAATCCAATTCAGCGATCCCGTCGCTCCTTCATTCAGGCTGGTCTGGGCAGCTTTGCCGGATTGGCGCTGACTGAGCTGCTGCATCGCGAAGGCGAAATTTCGCAATCTCCCAGAGTTTTGAAAACGCTCCGTCGGTCGCCGCGTGCTAAACGGGTGGTTCAGTTGTTCATGGCCGGAGCGGCCAGCCATGTTGATTTATTCGACTATAAGCCGCTGCTGACGAAGCGTCATGGAATGCCATGGAATCCAGGCGAAAAGGTGGAACTGTTCCAAAGTACGCCCGGTGCCTGCATGGGAAGTGCGTGGAAGTTCCGCCCGTACGGCGAAAGCGGCAAGATGCTCAGCGACGTGGTGGCCCCGCTGGGTGACGTCGTCGACTGGATGGCGTTCGTCCATAACGTGGTGGGCAAAACGGGCGTTCACAGTCAGGGAACGCTGTTGCAAACGACCGGTTTTAACCAGCCCGGTTTTCCCAGCGCCGGTTCCTGGGTTTCCTACGGTCTGGGCAGCGAGAACGACAATCTGCCCGCCTTTGTGGTGCTGCCCGATCACCGCGGACTTGCCTCGAACGGGGTCAAGAATTGGGGCAACGCGTTTCTGCCGGCCGAACATCAGGGGGTAGTCATTCGCCCGGGAAGCGATCCTCCCATTGCCGACCTGTATCCGCCGGAAAGCAGCTTCATCAACAACGAAAATGAACGAGCCGGACTCGAGTCACTGGGCCGACTGAATGAAGTGTATGCTGAACAGCGGGCCGCGGATGACCGACTGGCTGCCCGGGTACGCTCCTATGAACTGGCTGCAGCCATGCAGTTGAGCGCTACAGATGTACTTGATGTGTCGGGAGAGCCCAAGTACATCCAGGACATGTACGGCCTGGCGCCGGAAGGTCCCGGTGTGGATGACACGACGATCAATCGGAAGGCCGAAGCAGAGTTCTTCGGACGCAAATGTCTCGTGGCCCGTCGGTTGCTTGAACGAGGCGTGCGCTTCGTTCAAGTCTGGAGCGGCAACGACAACGCAGCTCTAAGACGGAATTGGGACAGCCACGAAAACATCGAGCGGGACCATGGACCACTGGCACAGGGAATGGCCCAAGGTGCCGCAGCACTGATCCGGGACTTGTTTCAGCGCGGCATGTTGGACGACACGATCATCCTGTGGACAACAGAATTTGGCCGGATGCCCTGTTCAGAGGGAACCATGGGCCGGGACCACAATCCCTTTGTGTTCACCAACTGGCTGTGCGGCGGCGGCATTCGTGGTGGAACGTACGGCGAAAGCGATGAGTGGGGCTACAAGCCACTCGACCGGAACAACGCCACACCTGTCTACGATATTCACGCCACGATCCTGCATCAATTGGGCATCGATCACACGCGACTGTCCGTCCGCAACAACGGGATTGACCGTCGCCTGACCGATGTCCATGGGCATGTGATGCAAGACATGCTTGGCTGATCCTTCGCGCCGGGCTGCATGCTATTCGCGACAGGCGTTTTCTTGAGTCGAAGGGGCGGGGTGGCGTGCTCACATCGCCTCAGCAGGGTGAGCATGAATGGACTTCCACCTGCCATCGAGCGACATCGCCGGGGTGGCAGCAATCCTGGCTCGCCGAGCCGGGGCACCGGGCAATCCAAAGGCTGCACCGTGAAAGTGTAATTTTTTTGAAACCGGTGAATTTCTCCGTAAAAAATGCTGTGTCGCTGGAACTGGGAATAGGGGTGTTGCCGTAACGTTTTGCCGGACCTCTTCACAGGCAACTCGTCTCTTTCCGCTCCTGCTTCTTTGTCCCCAGAGTTTTTCGGAGATCCAGATGCAACGACTTGCCAAGTCACGTCGGACTGAAGGGTTCACTTTGATCGAGCTGCTGGTCGTGATTGCGATCATCGCCATTCTGATCGCCCTGCTGCTCCCCGCAGTCCAGCAGGCTCGAGAGGCTGCTCGTCGTTCACAATGCCGAAACAATCTGAAGCAGATTGGTTTAGGGCTGCACAATTATCACGATGTCTTCGGCTCCTTCCCAATTGGAGCCCGTGCTTCCTATGCAGCAGGGGTAACTTTTGGAGTTTCCTGGTACGCGGGTCTACTGCCGTATTTGGATCAGGCACCGCTGTACAACAAACTGGAACTCAGCGGCAGCCACATCGGTTTCTCATCCGTCAACATGGCCAAGATCAACGGGACGGTCATCCCTTCAATTGTCTGCCCTTCCTATGCGGGCCAGGTTCAGGGCACACTCAACAACGCACTGGAAACGGTCTCGACCTATGCCGGCATCTCCGGAGCGGTGTTGAGCACAACCGATTTCACCGAAACTCGTCTGGATGCCTGCTGCGACTGCTGTACTCCGGCCACAAGCAGTCCGGCAAGCGGATGGATTTCGGCAGGCGGAATCCTCATCCCCAACAAGTCCATCAAGATCCGGGACGTGTCCGACGGGACGAGCAACGCGATCGTGGTGGGTGAGCTGGGCTCGACGATGCAAACACAATTGACCGGCAGCACCTATTCCCAAATCCCCGAGCGTCCGCGAGTCCGTATGACACCCGGAGGCACCTACCACGGCTGGCTGATGGGGACAAATTCCGACACTGTCCCTCCCAATCCCGCTTACGCCTCCAGCGGACGCCCGCGTGCGTTTAACATCACGACCATTCGCTACGCCCCCAATTCCAAAAACTATGACCGTGATGGTATCAGTGCCAATTTCGGAGCCAACAATCCCCTGATCTCGGATCACACAGGCGGAGTCAATGTTCTGGCAGCCGACGGCCACGTGACGTTCATCTCTGACTCTGTTGACCTGACAACGCTGATGCGACTGGCCACTCGGGATGATGGCGGCGTTGTGGGTGAATTCTAATTGAACGTCCGTCATTGGGAGGGCTACAAATGCTCGTAAATCGCCTTGGTTGGCGCCTTGTCCTTTGCCTGGGGCTACTGGGATGTGGCGATGCTTCCCATGGGCCGTCGGGGGTTGAAGGAACAGTGCTGGTCGATTCCCAGCCAGCCCCCAAGGGGACGGTGATCTGCTTCCAACATCAAACAGCTCCCTCGGAGAATTTCACCGTCGTTGTTGAGGACGAGGGAAACTACAAGTTCCGACGGCCTCCAGGAGTCTCGATTGAGCCGGGCAACTATGTCGTTGTCGTGCGTCCACTGAATCGAACAACCACAACAGGCGACCATGGTCTCCCCATTGACGTGCCCATTCCGGGAGCACCGCAGTCCTACGGGAGGTACTCAAACGCAGACGAAAGTGATCTGCACGTAGAACTTGCCGAAGGAGCAGTGCAGCCATTCGACATTCAAATCTCCACAATGGCAACTGCTGGTTCGAGGTAGAAAAGAAATAAAACAAGCCGAGCAAGGTCCCCAGCTTCTGTTGGTCCGGCGGGGTAGCTGGGATCAGGTTGCTGCCCTGGGGCCTGTGTTCAACTGTGGGCTCGCCAGCAACCTGCCTCCAGAACAATTGTCCAAGTTCTGGGGGCAGCTTGTCGGAGATTCCTCTTCAGTGGGCCATGTCCAACAGCGACAATCTGTCCCCAGCCCCCTCGGGCTCTTTGAGCCCGGATCGTTGTTGGGCTCGTTGCGCATTGCTCACACGCTGGCGGTGCGTCAGCGGGTGGCGGAGGTTTTCATGGCTCACTCTGGCCGCGTTCCAAATCCTGCGTGCCTTGGTGTCCGGGGGAATGGGATCACGTCGCGGATGTTCTGCATGCCGCTGAGCAGGAGCAGGATGCGTTCCAGGCCCAGGCCGAAGCCGCTGTGGGGGACGGTGCCGAAGCGGCGGAGGTCGACGTACCACCAGTAGTCTTCGGGGTCGAGCCCCGCTTCCTCCATGCGGGAGGTGAGCACATCGACACGGTCTTCACGCTGGCTGCCGCCGATGATTTCGCCGACGCCGGGGACGAGCACATCCATTGCCCGCACGGTTTTCCCATCGTCGTTGCAATACAT
>JAGQPW010000189.1 GCA_020426515.1 Planctomycetaceae bacterium
AGCCGGGACTGCGGTATGGATCAACCGACGAGTACGGTTACTTCGCCGTCGAGAACAAGGTCCATACGCACGACCTGCACGCCACGCTGCTGCACCTCCTGGGCCTCGATCACACCCGGCTCACGTACCGCCACGCCGGTCGCGACTTCCGGCTGACAGATGTCTACGGCGAGATTGTCCACGACATTCTCGCGTAGGGGATGCAGCGAGTTTTCAGAAGTCCCGCGACGAACACGAGAAGACAGGTTGTTGCCAATGTCCAGTCATCAAGATCACGTGCAGTTGGGTCGGCGAGCATTCCTGCGGAACGGGACATTGATCCTGACCGCCGCATCGCTGGGCTCACCATCGCTGTTCGCCAGCAATGAGCCTTCGGCACTGCGCGTCGGGCTCGTGACGGACCTGCACTATGCGGACAAGGCTCCAGCGGGCAGTCGGCATTATCGGGAGACGCTGGGCAAGCTGGAGGCGGCGGCCCGGCAATTCGAGAAGAGCCAGCTGTCGTTTCTGGTTGAGCTGGGAGATCTGATCGATGCAGCCGACTCGGTGGAGACCGAGCAGCGGTACCTCAAGACGATCAACCGTGAATTCGCTGCGATCTGTCCGGAGCGGCATTACGTGCTGGGAAATCATTGCGTGGATACGCTGCATAAGGAGGAGTTCCTGGCGGAAGTGGAGCAGGAAAAGTCCTACTACTCGTTCGATCGGAGCGGTGTGCATTTCGTGGTGCTTGATGCCTGTTTCCGCAGCGATGGTGAACCGTATGGCCGTAAGAACTTTCACTGGACCGATGCCAACATCCCGGCGGCCGAGTTGGCGTGGCTGCAGGCCGATTTAGCGGCCAGCGACAGGCCGGTGATTGTCTTTGCCCACCAGCGGCTGGATGTACAGAACAACCACGGGGTCAAGAACAGTGCCGAAGTTCGCAAGATCCTGGAATCATCCGGAAACGTGTTGGCTGTGTTCCAGGGGCACAGTCATCAGAACGACGTTAAGGAGATCGGCGGCATCCACTACTGCACGCTGGTCGCCATGGTCGAGGGCTCCGGTGAGGAGAGCAACGGCTACTCGGTGATGGCGGTCGAGCCCGACGGCACGATTCAGGTCACCGGCTTCCGCAAGCAGAAGTCGTACGGCTGGACTCGCTGACATCGAGCTGTTCGCAATCGCGACACAGGCCGATGGGGCGCGGGCCCGCTCAGCCGCTGTTAGCGAATGCGATGCATTCGCCAGAACTGGGGATAGAACGGCAGCGAGTACTTCGCGTAGTCCGAAGGGGAGCCATCCGAGTTGCGGTGCTTGCTGATGGCGAAGCCCTGACCACCATTCAGGAAGGGGACGCCGTGGGGCCAGTAGATGAAGAAGGCTTTGCCTACGAGGTATTCGCGAGGGACTGTCTTTTGACCGGGCCACATGCGGCTGTCGCTGCTGGCGGGGCTGTTGTCGCCGAGGGCGAGGAAGTGATCATCCGGGATGACCAGCTCAAGAGTGTCGTGCCCTCTGGCGACTTTCTGAAAGGCTTCCCCCCAGGCATCGGGATTATCGAGCAGGCGGATCAGTTCAGCGTAGAAGTAATCATCGCCGTAGTTGTCCGTGCCGCGATAGTAGAGGTCACGTTCCAGCTTGAGTTCGCTGACCGTTCCCGCCGCTCCCTGCAGGGCAATTCCAACGGGCGTAAGGTCGCGTTGCGTGGGGAGGGTGTTGTCAGTGGCTCCGTGGGCCGTGATCAGGGCTCCCTCGCCGAACGAGACAAGCGAATCGTTGATCCACAGGCAGAGGCGATCGTCGACGTTTGCGAACGAGAGTCGATATGTTCCCGGCCCCTTGAGCGACGTTTCCGCCGCGGCGAGTTGCTTCACTCGCTCGTTGAGTTGTGAATTCACCTCTTCCAGTCGGGCTGATCCGCTCGACAGATCGATGCGGCAACGGTACCAGGACGTGCCTTCGCACAATTCCAGCAGCAACTCGCTGCCCGCATCGGCGCGGGTGATTTTGAGTTCGCAGTTCAGAGTCAGGTCGCCGACCCAGAAAGGACCGGTATCGATGTGCCGGGGGGAGCGGGTCTCTCCGGGCTTGGGGGGATCGACGGTGAAGGCGTTGTAACCGCAGAAGTCCGTGACGAGCCGGGCTGCCGGAGTCACGGGCAGGTTGGCGTCAACGGCGTCCCAGTCATCGACCGTGGGGAAGAAGTGCCGGTAGCGAATCCACTGTAAGTCGCCTGTTGGCGTGTCGGCAGTGAAGGTGCGGGACTTTGCATCGAAGTTCCAGCCGGAGTCCTTGCTCTCCTGCCAGCCTGCGACCCCCTGCGATTCGTTGGTGAGTTGCTCCACGGCGGCCCAGCGTTCCGGCCACCCGGCGGACAGCAGTCGTTCTGGAACATGCGAGTTGTCGTACACCGTCATCTGCAGGCCTCGCTGCTTGCCGGGGGCTTTACGCAGAATCTCTTCGCGTGTGCCATCCCACAGATAGACGTTGCCGCCGCGAATGCGGATTGTCTCACCGGGCAGGCCGACCAGCCGCTTGATGTAATTGGTCTGCGGATCAATCGGCCATTTGAACACAAACACATCCCAGCGGCTGGGCGTGCTGAATTCGTAGGGGTACTTGTTGACGAGAATGCGGTCGCCGTTGAAGGGCAGGGTGCTGTAGATCTGTTCGTTCTCGGCGCCGCAGTTGGGGCAGAGGGCCGAGGTGACGCGCGAATCGAGCAGGCCAGCTTCCCGGTCCAGTTCCGTGCTGGCACCGACGACAATCGCCTCGCCGCATTCGTGGCAGATGGTTTCCTTGTGCCGACCGTACAACGTGGGGGCCATCGATCCGGTGGGAATAACGAAGGCTTCCGCTTCGAATGTGCGGAACATCAACGCCAGCAGGAAGGCAAACACGATCGATTCGAACGTGTCCCGAAATCCGTCGTGCTGCGGCTTTTTTCCGGAATCAGCCTTGGTGCCCTCGGGAGTTGCTTTCTTCCACATAATGAAACCAGTTTGAGACTCACTGGAGAAGTCGCCAGGAATCGTTGCCGCTGCGTGCCGAGTTCGGGAGGAATTCTGGTCCCCCCGGAAACTCTGGATGAACTACCGAATATAACGCACGCGACTGAAGTCGGGAATGCGGACGTGATGGATCTCTCCGCCCCACTTTAGCGTTCCCTGTTGCGAGGGCAGGTGGACGACCAGCGGCTTGCCAATGAGCGCTGTTCGCCGGACCGCTGGGTCATCCCAGACTCGGCTGTCGACTGAGACCGGGCTGTTATCACCAAGGACGTAGAACTCATCGTCCCCGAGTGACTGTTCCAGCGGATGTTCGTCGGTTTCGCCCTTGGGGGTGTAGTAGACATCGCGGTACAGCTTCAGGTGCTGCACGGTGAACTCGCCGCCAGCGGCTCCAATGCGGACGGGCTGCTGCAGAGGCTTGCGTTTTGAGGACTGTTCGTACGGCCAGGGGGCAAAGAGTTCGTGCCCATCGACTGCGACAATCACCTGCCGATCGAAGGTCGACATCTCGATGATCTGAGATGCATTGCGGAGACTCGCAGGAAAGTGACCGTGCCGCACCGGAACGGCATCGCCGTTGGCCAGCAATTCGGCTTCGCCATCCACGAAGTCGAGCACCAGCGTAAAGCGGTCATGCCCATCGGTCATTTCCACTTCCACACGTCCCGCATCTTCGGTTCTCGTCAGTTCAAACTCCAGCATCAGGTCGTGAACTGGATAGGTCTGCAAGACCCCTGCCACGTTGTACCCGTAGGCGTCTTCAATGCGACCGTAGTGCGATTTCAGAGCCAATGTTTCGAGAGCCGCCTGCCAGTCTGGATCGTCGGACCGGTTTTGCCAGCGTTGCAGTTCGAATGGCGACAGGACCCCTTTGACCGTCAGTCGACCGGTCTTGGACGAATACCGCAGCGATTCGTTGGGACCGTCGGGCAGCGGGACATCGTGAGGCCAGTTGGGAAGCCTGACGTGTGTCAAATGGCTGCCGCCAAAGCGTGTCCAATGGCGGTAGCCCAGCCAGGAGGTGGTCAACGCTGTCGGGGGATTCTCCGGGTAGAAGCGAAATCCGGTTCCCAGCGACTCCCAGCCGCCGTCATCAGCGGGTTGCCAGCGGGGCTGGGTGTGTTCTCCGGAATCGGGCTGGAAGTCGTTGTCCCAAAACGGGATGCGAATCGCTTTTTGTACGACATAAGGCTTTTGCTGCAGCTGTCCGTCGGCATAGATGTCTCCATCTCGAATAGCGATGTGCTCGTTGGGAAGTCCAACAACTCGTTTACAGTAAGCCTGTTGCGGGTCCGCGGCATTCTGGAAGACGATGACTTCCCACCGCCGCGGATCGCGAAATTCGTAAGCATTCTTGTGGACCAGCAACTGGTCCCCTTCGTTCCTTGGAACATCAGCGACAGAAATACCCGACCAGCCACAGTTGGGGCAACTGGTGGATTCTTCAAGCGAATCGTGCGCCCAGCCCAGGAAACTTCCATCTCCAGATGCGTAAACCATGTCTTGCGTGGAGTCTGCGTCAAAGGCAGCGCCGCGGGCAAACTGGTAATGGCAGCAGGGACAGTTGACCTGCTTGTGGTATCCGAGCAGACAGGGGGCCATGGAACCCGTAGAGATCAGGTAGCCTTCGGCGGCAAAAGCCCGGAAGAGCACGACAGCCAGTGCCAGCAACACCACCGACTCCGACAACTGTCGGAAGACGCTGGGCGCCGGATATGCCCCGATGGGTGCGGAATTCCGCATGACAAATGTTCAGCAACAAGGACGGCATGCACGTGAGACCTGGAGGGATTGTATCGGCTGTAGCGGTTGAATGGAATTTGAACTTTCCCCTCAAACTGACCGGGGCGTGTGATTTCGTCGCTCGGGGAGCAACACGGGCCATGGCAGCGAATCCGCCGCAACGCTTGCAGTTTGTGGGCGAATCTGGAAGAACACGGCTTTCCCGTCCCCGTTGCACTACCTGAGTTCTGTTGATCATGCGTGTTCTCTCCGGCATTCAGCCCACCGGTCGGTTCCACTGGGGGAACTATTTCGGGGCGATTCGTCAGTACATCGCCCTGCAGCATCACGAGCAGGCCTTCTATTTCATCGCCGATCTGCACGCGCTGACGACCATCAACTCCGCCGAAGACCTGCGGACTTACACCTGGGAAGCGGCGGTTGATCTGCTGGCTCTGGGGCTTGATCCGGCTCAGGCGACGCTGTTTCGTCAGTCTGATGTGCCGGAGGTCACCGAACTGACCTGGTTGCTGATGACCGTGACGCAGATGAGCCTGCTGGAGAAGTGTCACGCCTATAAGGACAAGATCGCGAAAGGACTGCCCGCTGATGCTGGCTTGTTCACTTACCCGGTGCTGATGGCGGCTGACATTCTGGCCTATGACAGTGATCTGGTCCCCGTGGGGCAGGATCAGATTCAGCACATTGAAGTGACGCGGGACCTGGCACAGCGGTTCAATCACCGCTTTGGCAGTGAAGTCTTCGTGTTGCCCAGTCCGCAGGTCCTGGAATCGACCGCGAAGGTGCTGGGGACCGACGGCGAAAAAATGTCCAAAAGTTACGGCAACACGATCGAGATCTTCCTGCCAACCAAGAAGTTACGCAAGAAAATCATGTCCATTAAGACGGATTCCACTCCGGTTGAGTCCCCGAAGGATCCCGAGACGTGCGCCGTGTTTACGCTGTTCAAGTTATTCGCTGACGACACTGCTCAAGACGAGCTGGCCGCGCGATATCGGGCCGGTGGCATGGGATACGGCGAAGCCAAACAGGCCCTCTTCGAACGGGCTGAGGCTTATTTCGCCGCCGCCAACGAGCGACGGGCCCAACTGGAAGCGAATCCTCAAGAGGTTGAGGATGTGTTGCAGGCGGGCGCACGGCGGGCGCGCGAAAAGGCGCGTGCGGTTCTGGATCGGGCACGGGCGGCTTGCGGGCTCGGCAGATAATGGGAGCCGCGGTGGGCATTTTGAGGCGTTGAATGCCCATTGATCGTGTGCTGCTGCCTCTTTTTCGCAAATCGTCGTCCATCGCATGAGATTTGCTCTGGTACCATAACCGAATCTTGAATAACACGCAGTTCAGGCCGTGTGCGTGATATTCGTTTCGGAATGGTCTGCCACGCGGGGCCGTTCGTGGTTCCGGTGTCAGAAGTTCTTCATTGCGGCGAACCTCCGACGCTTGTAGGCTTAAAGGGTGTAGAACATTCGAGTTGGAAGGGCGGTGCCTGATGCTGCAGTATGACTGGGAAAATAGTGTGGGCTACTGGATCTGCCTCACATCCCATCAGTTGCGGAAAGTTCTCAGTCAGCTGTTGTTAAGTGAAGGGATTACTCTACGGCAGTGGGAAGTGCTGGCTTGCCTGTCGTGTCGGGAGTGTTGTTCGCAGGCGGAACTCGCAGAACATCTCTCGATCGAACCGCACACACTGGCCGGAGTGCTCAAGCGAATGCAGGATGCCGAGCTGCTGGAGCGGCGGTGCTGCGAAGAGGATCGTCGCCGAAACACGATCCATCCAACGCCTCGGGCCGATGAGGTCTGGCAGCGAGTGGCCCGCTTGTGCCATGCGATGCGCGAACAGGTGGTGTCCGGATTGACACCGGAGGAATTGGACCAGTTCAAGAGCACGTGCATGCGAATGCAGGCCAACATCGCTGCGGTCGCCGAAGACAGCGACATGATGAAGGCCATTGTTTCTGCAGCTCACGAGACCAAAGGATCGCCGGTCCGCTGAATTTGCCGTCCGCTGTACGGGGACCGTTCAGTCGTTGCAACTGCTGCAACTGATGTCTTGGCTAATACTGTCTTCCCCGGAAATCCTCGCTGATTCCGCCGAATTTTCGTGATCCATCATCAGCCCACGGCGTTTTCCCCAGAGATGCCGTCCTGGGGTGTTGCATAGTGGCAACACGGGTTGAGAGTTCTCATGAGCGAATTCCTGCAGATCGCGATCCATATGCCGGTGCTGCCGTTTACGGTCGTACTGGGTCT
>JAGQPW010000018.1:0-54649 GCA_020426515.1 Planctomycetaceae bacterium
CCACCATCATGGCGGAAGCCATCTACAACGAAGGCCTGAAGTCCGTCGTCGCTGGCGTCAGCCCGCTCGAAATGAAGCGCGGCATGGACAAGGCCATCGCCGACATCACCGCCAAGCTGCGTGAAATGGCCATCCCCTGCAAGGACAAGAAGGCCATCGCTCAGGTCGGCACCGTCGCCGCCAATGGCGATAGCGAAATCGGCCAGATCCTCGCCGATGCCATGGAAGCTGTCGGCAAGGACGGCGTCATCACCGTCGAAGAAGGCAAGTCCCTGCAGACCGAATTCGAAGTGGTCGAAGGAATGCAGTTCGATCGCGGCTACCTGTCACCTTACTTCGTGACTGATCCGCAGAGCATGGAATGCGTCTTCGAAGATGCTTACGTCCTCGTCCACGAAAAGAAGATCAGCAACATCAAGGACCTCGTCCCGGTTCTCGAAAAGGTTGTCCAGTCCGGCAAGCCACTGCTGATCATCGCAGAAGACGTCGAAGGCGAAGCCCTCGCGACTCTGGTCATCAACAAGCTCCGCGGCACCTTCAAGATCGTGGCCGTCAAGGCTCCTGGCTACGGCGATCGCCGCAAGGCCATGCTCCAGGACGTCGCCATCATGTGCGGCGGACAGGCCATCTTCGACGACCTCGGAATCAAGCTGGAAAACATTCAGCTCTCCGACCTCGGTCGCGTGAAGAAGGTTGTCATCGACAAGGACAACACCACCCTGATCGAAGGCTACGGCAAGACCGCCGACCTCAAGGCTCGCATCGAGCAGATCAAGCGTGAACTCGCCGCCAGCACCAGCGACTACGATCGCGAAAAGCTGGAAGAGCGAATCGCCAAGCTCTCCGGTGGCGTGGCTCAGGTCAACGTCGGTGCAGCAACCGAATCCGAAATGAAGGAAAAGAAGGCCCGCGTCGAAGACGCCCTGCACGCCACCCGTGCAGCCGTCGAAGAAGGCATCCTCCCCGGTGGTGGTGTTGCTCTGCTCCGCGCTTCCACTGCAGTTGAAGCTGGCAAGCTCACCCACGATGAACAGGTGGGCTACAACATCATCCGCCGTGCCTGCCGTGCTCCGCTCACCCAGATCTCCAACAACGCCGGCCTCGATGGCAGCGTGATCTGCGAGAAGGTGTCCGAACTCAAGGGCAACCAGGGTTACAACGCCGCGACCGACGTCTACGAAGACATGGTCAAGGCCGGTGTCATCGACCCCGTCAAGGTGACTCGCACCGCCCTGCAGAACTCCGCTTCTGTCGCCACCCTGCTGCTGACCAGCGATGCCCTCATCGCCGAAAAGCCCAAGGGAGACAAGAAGGCCGCTGGCGGACACGACGGCGACCTGTACTAGGCCGCACGAAACTTTCAGTCACTGACTGAGAGCTATTCAAACTGAACGGCAAACGGGGAAGCTTCGGCTTCCCCGTTTTTTTTCGCGCTCACCCAACAACCGACCAGCGAGATGGGCCGTGCAGCCCCCGGAGGGGGGGCCCTTGCTGGTAGTCCCGCAGCTTGAGACCAGTTGCCAACCGGGCTCACATGCAAGTCCCGCTCACCTCCGCGCCGGCCCACTCCATTCACGGCCTGACAAGCAGCCAGCGGTGCCCGATGCGCCACGGCTCAATTGATTGCACGCAAGCGACCTGTTGAAACAGCCCCCGGTCGATGGCACACTGGCGGCACCACCCCCAAACCAGCGAAACGCCTCTGCTCGGAGACCTCAAGTGCTTTTCACTCGTTGTCCGTACTGCCACAAGAACGTTCTCCGCTTCTTCTTTTCCAACCACAAGGCAAAGCATGAAGCCTCCCGCTCTGATGGACAACAGAACGAGTACGTCACGCTCCACCCAACAGGACGCTTCCAGGGTTCCCTGTCGGGAATTCCGCAATGCTACGTCCACCCGAAGTGCGGCGTGGTCACCCGCATGCCCGAAGAGATCATTCGCAGTTACCTGATCAATCCATTTCTTTATGGGGCAGGATCTTTTTGTTGCGGTTGCGGAAAGCACATTCCAGAGAGTGAACTATTCTGGACCGAGACCGGTCAGAATATGGCGGAATACACCCGCGACCTGCGTGGGCAATACACTCAGAAGTATGGTGCGCCGCCACCAAGAGACTGAACAGCTGGGGCATTCCCACCGAATGGCCCAGCTATTCGACCGTCTTTCGCCCGGTACCACTGGCTGCTTGCCAGCCAGTGCGAGTTGGCGATCTAAATGCCATGTGACATCAGATGTAGCCCTCAGGCAAACAGCGATCCCGGCCCCGATTTCGGGGGTAACTCCCTCCCCAGATGCTCACAGGCCGCTGCTGTCACCACGCGGCCGCGTGGCGTCCGTTGAATGAGGCCGGAGCGGAGCAGGAAGGGTTCGATGTCGTCTTCGAGAGTATCAGGCGGGACGGACATACTGTGGGCGATGGCCTGCAGGCCAGCGGGGCCTCCTTTGAAGATGTCGAGGAGGGTCGTCAGATAGCGGCGGTCCTGGCGTTCCAGCCCCAGCGTATCGATCTCCAGTATCCCCATCGCATCCTCAGCGATGGCGGTGGTGATCTGGCCGTTGGGGTCGCGGAGCGTCGCGAAGTCGCGAGTGCGCAGCAGAATGTTGTTCGCCTTGCGAGGCGTCCCCTGGCTCCGCATCGCCACGGCGAGAGCCGCTTCATCGGTCACACTGGTTCGCAGCTTGCGGGCATTGCGGCGGACGATCTCCACAAGGTCTTCTGTCTCGTAGAAATCGAGATGTTCGCGGTACACGAACCGGTCGCGCAGCGGGGCCGTCAGCATGCCTGAGCGGGTCGTGGCGCCGATGATCGTGAACGGCTTAAGCTGCATATTGATGGTGCGTGCATTGAGCCCTTCCCCCAGCGCGATGTCGATGCGGAAATCCTCCATCGCCGGATAGAGAAACTCTTCCACCGCCGGACGCAAGCGGTGAATTTCGTCAATAAACAGCACCGATCCGTGCGTTGCGTTGGTCAGGTAGGGAAGCAGGTCCTTGGGAGCATCGAGCGCAGGGCCCGCCGCCATTTGCAGTTCCACGCCCAACTCGTTCGGGATGACCGTGGCCAGCGTCGTCTTGCCAATTCCGGGAGGACCATCGAACAAAATATGGCCGAGCGTGTCGTTCCGTTTGCGAGTGGCATCGAGCATGATTTTCACCCGCTCAACAACTTTCCGCTGCCCGATCACATCGTCCAGCGACTGCGGCCGCAACGCCTCATCCATTCGACGGTCTTGCGGATCGAAGCCGCCCGACCCCAGCATGTCCAGAGGCGCAGCGTCATCCTCGTCAAAACCTCCCTGAAATACCGTCTCCCGTGCCATCAACACTCCTTTGACTTGGACATCGTAAACCGTACCGGCTAACGTGGTCACTCGTCCAGTGCAGGACAATAACCGATAGGTCACCACGGAGACACTGAGGCACGAAGAGAGTGGTCCCGCATGACTCGTAGATCCGCCTGTCAGCCCAGGCAATTTCCCCTGCACCGGTCAAGAACCTCGACGGAACAATGAACTTCGCTGAACTGTCCACCCCGGAAGCGCATTGTATTGACCACGGATACCTCCGTGTCTCCGCGTCTCCGTGTTGAACCCAATCACTTTCGAAGACCCAATGCTTGCCAAGCGGATTATTCCCTGTCTCGATGTGCACGAAGGTCGCGTCGTCAAAGGCGTGAACTTCGTCAACCTGCGTGATGCCGGGGACCCAGTCGACATTGCCTCCCGCTACGAGAAGGAAGGGGCCGACGAGCTCGTCTTCCTGGACATCACCGCCAGCCACGAGCAGCGAGACACAATTCTCGATGTCGTCCAGCGGACCAGTGAAGCCTGCTTCATGCCCCTCACAGTGGGGGGCGGCATCCGCACACTGGAAGACATCCGCCGCCTGCTCAGTGCGGGCTGCGACAAGGTGTCGATTAACAGCTCTGCTGTCCGCGATCCGGAGTTCATTCGGGAAGCCGCCTTGCGGTTCGGCAGCCAGTGCATCGTCGTGAACATCGACCCCAAGCGCGTTCCTGTCGCAACCGACACCGGCCTTGAGGAACGGCTGACAAGGTTTAAGGTCCGAGAAGACCTCCGCGTCATGCCTCGCCCTGGGCGCACGCCGAACGAAGGCGACGTCTACTGGGACGTGCACATCAACGGCGGACGCATTCCCACCGGTCTCGACGCAGTCGCCTGGGCACTCGAAATGGAACGGCTGGGGGCAGGGGAAATTGTCCTCACCAGCATGGATGCCGATGGCACGAAAGATGGCTACGACCTGGAAATCACCAAAGCCATTTCCAGTGTGGTACAAATTCCGGTTGTCGCCAGCGGCGGAGCAGGGGCCCCACAGCACCTGTGCGACGCCGTGACCCTGGGCGGGGCGAGTGCCGCACTGGCCGCCAGCATCTTTCACTACGGTGAATACACGATCGCCGAAACCAAAGCCTGCCTCGCCGCACATGGCGTCCCCGTCCGCATTGTCAGTCCCGCCTGATTCCCTGCCCTTCGTGGTCGGCAGGCCGCAAACTGTGCAAATGGCCCATGGCGGTCTATCATCTGCATATCCAAGGTCAGCCACATTTCCTCCGCCTTAGCCCGCCTGAAGAACCATGAGCGACTCCCTGACCGCAAAGTGCGAACAAGCCCGCAAGCAACTGGACGAACAGACCGTCAAAGCCGTTCAACTGCATTTTCACCCAGAACTGGGCGCCCCATTCTGGCTCGAGCAGGCGAAATCCTTTGACTTCGATCCACTGAAGGACATCAACTGCTTTGATGACCTCAAAAAGTTCCCGCTGTTCGAGGACGAAGTTCTGCGTGGCGGCCCAGTCACAAAACTGCTTCCCAAAAAGTGGGAGAACGAACCCCGTTACACGTTCGAAACCGGCGGTACCACCGGCATTCCCAAGAGCCGCTGCGTCGTTCGCGATCACTGGATCGACTACGAAGAATTCTCCAAGACTCTGCCCGATGACAAGTTCCCGCGAGGGTCCAACTGGCTGATGCTCGGCCCCTCCGGCCCTCGTCGGTTGCGGCTGGCCGTGGAACACCTGTGTCAGGTTCGAGGCGGCATCTGCTTCTGCGTCGACCTTGACCCCCGCTGGGTGGTCAAGCTCCTCAAGAAGGGAGACATCGCCGGAGCCAAAGCCTATGCCGATCACGTGATCGACCAGGCCATGACCGTGCTCTCCGCCGGTCACGACATCAAGTGCATGTTCGCGACCCCCAAGCTGCTCGAAGCCCTCGCGTTGAGGCTCATGGACAACGACTCCAGCATTGCCGAAGCAGGCATCACCGGCATTTTCGCCGGCGGCACCGAATTCACGCCGCAGTGGTACCGCTTCTGCTGCGAAGAACTGCTCGGCCCCGATGTCTACATCACCCCCACCTACGGCAACACCCTCATGGGTCTCGCCTGCGGAAAGCCGTACGACCCGGCCGACAACTACAAAATCACCTACTTCGCACCGCAACCTCGCGCTGTCATCGAAGTGGTCGATTTCGACGACTACAACAAAGTGGTTGATTACGGAGCCACTGGCCGCGTGAAGTTATACACCCTGACCGACGAACTCTTTATTCCCGGGTTCATGGAACGGGATGAAGGCGAACGGGAAAAGCCCCACGACAAGTACCCCTGGGACGGCATCAGCGGCACTCGCCCGTTCCACGTCTTCGCCAAGACAACCACCGTCGGCGTGTACTAAGCCAACGAACTGAACCCAAACACGCAAACGGGGCCGGGCACTCACAACGAGTACCCGGCCCCGTTCTGCATTGGTTTTCACGCACGCGCTATGTCATGACCGAGCCAACCATCCAGCTGGCTGCGCTGTAGTAGATGACCACGCCCATCATGTCGCTCAATGCGGCGATCATCGGATTCGACATGATCGCCGGGTCCAGCCCAAGCCGATTCAGCCCCAGAGGCAGCATCGCCCCGACCACGGTTCCCATTGTGACCACAAGAAAGACGGTTGACCCGACCACGAGCGATTCTTCCAGCCCCACCATCCAGAGAGCCACCAGCAGCGACAGTATCGCCAGCACAGCCCCCAGGCAGGCACCAATCCTCGCCTCTCGCCAGGCAATCCAATGCACATGGCCTTCGGTCTCATCCAGTGCGAGCGCGCGAATCACCAGCGTCGCCGATTGCGAGCCCGCATTGCCGCCGCTGGCCAGCACCATCGGCAGGAACAGCACCATCCAGCTGCTGCCACCCGAGCTGTCGAGCCAGCTCAAGACCTGAGCCGTCAACGAAGCGGCCCCCAGCAGAATCACCAACCACACACCGCGCTTCTGCGCGAGGGTAAAGAACGGCGTATCAAGATAACCGTCTTCCAGAGGCTGCACGCCCCCCAGCAGGTGAGCATCTTCCGTCGCTTCTTCCTGCAACACGTCCGCCGCATCATCGTGCGTGACGATTCCGACCAGCCGGTTTTCACTGTCCACAACGGGAATAGCGAGGAAGTCGTAACGATTGATTTCGTTCGCCACATCTTCCTGGTCGTCCGTCACCTTCACCGAGATCACGTCACGTGCCATCAGCGACGAAAGCTTCGCCGAAGGTTTTGCCTGAATCAGCTTCCTCAGCGAAAGAAACCCCAGCAGATGCCGCTGCTCATCGGTGATGTAGATGTAGTAAATCGTCTCGCGGCTGGGCGCCTGAATCCGCAACCGGTCCAGTGCCTCCTGCACCGTGATCTCCGCTGGTAACGACGCATACTCCGTCGTCATGATGGCGCCGGCACTATCCTCCGGATAAGACAGCAGCTTGCGAATTTCCGCCCGCTCCGCCTGCGCAATGAGCGGCATCAGCGCTTCCACGTGATCCTTGTCCATCCGCTCCAGCAGGTCGACGCGGTCGTCCGCTGACATCTCTTCGATGATCCGCGACAAACTCGGGCGATCGATCAACTCGACCAGGCTCATCTGAAACGGAAGCGAGAAGAACGACAGGATCTCCGCCTGATGTGGTGGATCGCCGTGCTTCAGAATTTCCCACGCCTGTTCCGGCGGCATGCCGTCCAGAACATCGGCCACAACTCCCGGATACAGTGCGGTACACAGTTCGCGCAGCCCCGCAACATCGTGCTCGGCCAGCATCAGCCGCACATCAGGTTGCAACAGGGACGTATAGACAGACTGAGGCATGCCGCGAGACATCGGACAAGACTCGCTTTGGAGACTTGTCTTGAGAAAGAAGGTCAGACCTGGGCAGGCCGCATTTTCGGCCCGGGGTTCAGGTTCCGCAAGGCGGAGAAGAAAGAAATGCAACGACGAATCGCACATCATCCCCATGAATGGCAGCAATGTCCCCGCCCAGCCTGCTCAACACGTGACCAAACCGGCAATGGCCATCACAATGGCCATTGTTGATCCGTTCATCCCGAAAGGACTACTGACGAGGTGCGGAGGCAAAAAATCGCGTTGAAGCCGGGCCACGACTTTGCAAATAAGGGATGCCCAACAAGCGCATCACTCAGTCAACTCGCCACTGTCGCTGGCTTCTTCAATTGAATCGTCCTTATCCGTCGACAACAGCCCCAGAGCGACCAGCCGACGATACAACTTCGGACGCGGAATGTTCAGCCACGTGGATGCCAGGGTCTTGTTCCCGTCCGCAGCCCGCATCACATCCTCAAGCAGCCCGCGCTCCATGCTCGCCAGATACTCATCCAGATCAGGAAACTGAGCAACGGGAGGGACCACACTGGCATCGAGGTGGGCCTGAAATGTCCAGGGCAGATCCTGCATCGAAATCTGCGAGTTCTCGCTCCGACGCCACGCCGCATGCACCACATCCTCCAGTTCACGCAAGTGCCCCGGCCAGTGATACCGCTTGAACGCCTGCTGAACGTCGGCAGCAAAACCAGCCACCTGCCGGGCCTGCCGGCGATTAAAGCTTTCCAGCATCTGTTGTGCGAGGAGTACGATGTCCTCGCGCCGATCGCTCAACGTCGGCAGATCGAGCGTCAACGTCGTTAACAGCACCGCCAGATCGGCATCAAATCGATCGTCACGCACTTCGACATCCAGCCCGACGGTGGACGTAGAATACATCCTTGGATGAGCCCCCTCCTGTCGCAACTCGTCACGCAACCAGACCTGAAGATCGCGGGGCAAAGCCTCCACATGCTTCAGGCACAGCGCCCCAGGCTGAAACTCCGGGTCACGAAACTCAAACGCCCGCTCCAGAACTCGCTGCAATTCCGCATGCGTCAGTCGACAGTCGACTGGAACAAATGGTCGTGACCGTTGAGCAGTGCGGTAGTGAATCTGCCGCGACAGAAACTCCTTACCCGTGCCTGTTGCGCCATGCAAATGGACACTCACCTGCGACTGCTGAGCCAATCCGACTCGCGCCAGCACGCGTTGCATCGCTGGCCCGTGTCCCACGAACGGAGCGCTGTACCGCTGCTGATTCGCTCGCAGTGCTTCGGCGAGCCGTGAGTGCGTCGCAGCCGACAGATCTTTCTCGAAGGTGGGCGACTCGAGCGAAGAGGCACCCGGCGTGACGACTCCCAGCACGCGGTATCGATCGTCGCCGGGAGTTGTTCCCAGTGGAAAGAAATGCACAACACCATCGCGCAACTGCCCCTGTCGGTCGAGCAATGGAACGGCGACTGCGCAGGACTGCCCGGCATACACTTCAGGGGGCGGGGCCAGCAGGCCCGTCACCGTCTCCACGCGCTGCGGATCGACTTCGGCAATCAGTTCACACGTCTTGCCGATGACATCCGCTGCCTCCCAGCCCGTCCACTCCTCACACCCGCGATTGAATACCAGCACCACACGACGCTCATCCAGCACGAAGACCGGCAGCGACGTGGAGGTCATCCACACGGCCAGTCCACGTTTGGGCCTGCGTTGAGGCATAGTGCTTGGTCGCCTGACAAGGACAGACAGCCAACAGACAAGGCCGACTGCCTGCACGCTGGATTATTCGCCCCGATGCTTGCGAATGGCCGCGTTTACAAATCCCTTGAACAATGGATGCGGTACCAGCGGTTTCGACTTGAACTCCGGATGATACTGCACGGCCACAAACCAGGGATGGTCCGGGACTTCAACCACTTCCACCAGTGTATTCTTAGGGTTCGTTCCCGTCGGAACCATACCCGCTGCAATCAGTCGATCGCGGTACGCCGGATTGAATTCGTAACGATGCCGGTGCCGCTCCGAAATCTCAGACGTCTCATAGCACGACCACGCTTTGCTCCCTTCCTTCAGGGTGCAGGGCTGAGCCCCCAGACGCATTGTCCCCCCCTTGTCCTGAATGGTCTTCTGCTCTTCGAGCATGCAGATCACCGGGTCGGGAGTGTCTTCAGCAAATTCCGTACTGTTCGCATCCCTCAGGCCGAGCACGTTGCGGGCAAACTCAATCACCGCGCACTGCATGCCCAGGCAAATTCCGAAGAATGGAATCTTCTTCTCACGAGCGTACTGAATCGCCTTGATCTTCCCTTCGATGCCGCGATAACCAAAGCCACCCGGCACGAGCAGACCATCGATATTTCCCAACGCCCGCTCGACGTCTCCCTGATCGAGATCCTCGGCCTCAATCCGCTTAAACAACACACGTGTGGTGTGCGAGAAACCCGCATGCGTCAGCGACTCGTAAATCGACTTGTACGCATCACGATGTTCAATGTACTTGCCCACCACGCCAATGGTGACCTCGTGCAGCGGATGACGCACTCGCGCCATCAGCTCCTTCCAGTCATCCATCTGCAGGTCGCCTGCCGGCAGTCCCAACTTGTCAATAATCAGCCGGTCGAGACCATGCTCGGCCAGTCCGATCGGCACTTCGTAAATCGAGAACTCCATGTCGGTCTCTTCGATGACCGAGTCCTTCTCGACATTACAGAACAACGCGATTTTCTCGGCATTCTCCCGACCAAGCGGACGCTCGGTTCGCACGACCAGTATATCCGGCTGAATTCCGATCTGCCGCAACTGCCCCACACTATGCTGTGTTGGTTTGGTCTTGGCCTCGCGGGCCGCCTTCAGATACGGCACCAAAGTCAGGTGAATAAACAGGCAGTTCTGCTTCCCCAGCTCAAGTGGTAACTGCCGAATCGCTTCCAGGAACGGCAGACCTTCAATGTCGCCAACCGTTCCCCCCAGTTCGGTGATGACCACATCGACATCCGGCCCACGCAACTGCGTCACCGCCGCCTTGATTTCATTGGTGACGTGCGGCACCACCTGGACCGTTGCTCCGAGGTATTCCCCACGACGCTCCTTCTGAATCACCGTGCTGTAGATGCGGCCAGTCGTGTAGTTCGACCGCTGCGACAACGGCGTTTCAGTGAATCGCTCGTAGTGCCCAAGGTCCAGATCGGTCTCCGCCCCGTCATCCAGAACGTACACTTCCCCGTGCTGATAAGGGCTCATCGTGCCGGGATCGACGTTGATGTACGGATCGAGCTTCTGCATCCGCACCTTCAACCCGCGACGCTCCAGAAGCAAACCGATCGAAGCCGATGTCAGCCCCTTGCCGAGTGAACTGACGACGCCCCCAGTGACGAAAATGTGCTTGGTCATCCTGCACTCTCAACAAACGACAACCGGGGGGCTTCAACACCCCCCGGAAATGAATTTCTTCGCTACGCTGGCTCTCAATGGCGCCACCTGAGACGCCAACTCACCCCGATCGGGTCCGCTGCTGCTCCCGCGCGACGAACGCAGCATAGTCCCCCGAAGTGTCGATGCCAACGGAGCGGTGCGGCACCACATCCACAACAATCGATGCCCCTGCCTCCAGTGCCCGAAGTTGTTCCAGATTCTCAAGTTGCTCCAATCGAGATGGAGGCATCTGTGTGAACGCCAACAGAAACGCTGGCCGATATGCGTAAATGCCGATATGCAGCAGCCACGGACTCCGCAACAGATGGGCCGAATCGGCGTCCGGCGACAGCAAATCGGCCGGCTCACCATCGCGATAACACGGTATTGGCAAACGGCTGAAATACAGCGCCCGACCATCCGCTGCGGTCACCACTTTCACGCACCCGCGATCCTCCAGCACAGCCAGACTGTCAATCGGACAGGCCAGCGTCCCCATCTCCGCACTCGGACGCTCCGACATCAACCCAACCAGCCGGTCAATAACCCTTGGGTCGAGTTCCGGCTCATCCCCCTGAACATTGACCACAAGATCCGCATCGCCGCAACAGCGTTCCACGACTTCGGCCAGCCGATCGCTGCCGCTCCGATGCTCCCGTGTCAGCTCAACCTGCGCTCCAAAGCCGCGGGCAACATCCGCCAGCTCCTCGCTGTCGGTAGCGACAATCACTTCATCGAGCCGCTCCGCCCGACAGGCTGCCTCCCAAGCATACTGCAACAGCGGCTTCCCCGTTTCCGTCAGCAACAGCTTTCGGGGCAATCGAGATGACTTGAGCCGCGCGGGAATGATTCCGTAGGTCCGCATGTTCACATCCTGAGGTTGTATGCCGCAGACTTTACACCCCCGCCCTCTGTCCGACAATCCGCAGCCTCATGCAGCGGCCTGCTGGCGAACTCATTTCCCCCTTAGCCTTGACGGCTCGCGCCATCGAGAACTATCCCCCGTTCAGACCGACTCCCCGTCCATTCGAGGCTCACCGCATGCTCTCGTCGCGAAATCTCTTCACGCTCGTCACCGGCCTGTACTGCTGTGTCGTCGCATTGACCAACAGTCTGTCGGCGGCGGAACAACCCAACGTCGTGATTGTGATGACTGACGATCAGGGCTACGGAGACCTCTCCTGCACAGGTAACCCGGTCCTGAAAACTCCACAAATCGACTCTCTTTACGGCGAGTCCGTCCGACTTACTGACTATCACGTCTCCCCCACCTGCTCACCCACACGATCCGCTTTCCTCACCGGACACTGGACCAACAGAACCGGGGTCTGGCACACCATCATGGGCCGCAGCATGCTGCGCGAAAACGAAGTCACCATGGGGCAGCTCTTCCATGATGCCGGATACGCCACCGGCATGTTTGGAAAATGGCACCTCGGTGACAACTATCCCTACCGCCCGGAAGATCGTGGATATGACGAAGTCATGCGCCACGGCGGAGGAGGAATCGGTCAGACTCCCGACTACTGGAACAATGCCTATTTCGATGGCAGCTACTGGCATAACGGCACTCCCACGCCCGTCGAAGGTTTCTGCACCGATGTCTTCTTCGACTACGCCAAACGCTTCATCAAAACCCAGCAGGCCGCGGGCAGGCCGTTCCTCGCGTACATCGCCACCAACGCCCCACACGGGCCCATGCATGCTCCCCCCGAGTCCAGTGCTCCGTACGCTGACGTCAAGAATGTGGGACTGCAAAACTTCTTCGGCATGATCGCGAATATCGACGACAACGTGGGACAGTTGCGGCAATTCCTCAAAGATGAAGGTCTCGCGGAAAACACAATCTTCATCTTCACCACCGACAATGGCTCCTCAACCGGATGGCGTCTGTACAACGCCCACATGCGGGCCGGGAAGGGGAGCGAATACGACGGTGGTCATCGCGTCCCATTCTTTCTCCATTGGCCCAAAGGAGGGTTCAATTCGCCACGCGACATCACTCCCATCACGGCCCATGTCGACATCGTCCCCACACTCCTCGATCTGTGCGGAATCGCTCCCCCGCAATCCATCAATTTCGATGGCGTCAGCCTCGTATCACTTCTGCGAGGCACGGCCAGCAACTGGCCCGATCGCATTCTGGTCACCGATTCCCAGCGCGTCAAAGATCCCATCAAGTGGCGGAAAAGCTCCGTCATGACGTCGCGGTGGCGGCTGATCAATGGCCGCGAACTGTTCGACATCCAGCAAGACCCCGGGCAAATCAGCGATGTCGCCAGCGGCCACCCCGATGTCGTCGAACACCTCCGAAAGTTCTACGAAGCCTGGTGGAACGAACTGGAACCAACCTTCGCCGATGAGACGCCCATCTTCCTCGGACATCCTCGCGCAAATCCTGCCCGGCTCACCAGCCACGACTGGATCACCACCGAGTCGACTCCCTGGAACCAGGCCCATATCCGGCAAGCACTCAACGGCCCCGGAAACACCGGATTCTGGAATGTGAACGTCGTCGAAGATGGCGAATATGTCGTTCAGCTGAGACGCTGGCCGCTTGAACTCAACCAACCCCTGGGAGCCGCTATTCCCGCTGGAGATCCCGTCCCAGGCGAGAAAGCTTACCGCAACACGCCAGGAAAGTCGGTCAAACCTGTCCGGGCAAAACTCTCAATTGGAGGTCAGCAACTCGCACAGGACATCTCTGCGGATCAACTCGATGCCACCTTTCAACTCAGCCTGAAGGCTGGACGCACACAATTAACGGCGTACTTCGAGACAGCAGACGGCGACATCTACGGAGCCTACTATGCCTATGTGACGAGAAAGTAAAACACTCGCCAACTTCGACACCACACGTCAACGGTCAACACCACAGCATCGACTGGACAGCCCCTTCACATGCCCCAGGAAATCACTCACGCGACTCTCGATAACGGGCTCACGCTCATCGTCCAGCCCATGTCGCATGTCCAGTCCGCCGCGTTTGCCATCCTCACGCCCGCAGGCACGATTTACGAACAGCCGGAGCGCAACGGCACTGCTGCTGCACTCACCGACCTCATCATGCGCGGCGCCGGAGACCGTGATTCGCAGCAACTCATCGGCACACTCGATTCACTGGGAGTGCAGGCCCACGAACACACCGGCTGGAACTTCCTGTCATTCACCGGAGCAACCATCGCATCACGCATTGATTCCGCACTGGAACTCTATGGCGATGTCCTGCTGCGGCCTCGACTGCCCCAGGATCAATTCTCCGCAGTCATGAGTGGCATCGAACAGAATCTGATGGCCCTCGAAGACGAGCCGCAACGCAAAGTCTTCATCGAGCTGCGCAAGCGAGTGTACGACAGCCCCTGGAGCCGACCCAGCGATGGCTCACTCGAAGAACTCGCCAATATTTCCTACGACGACATTTGCCATCACTTCACCCACAACGTCCGCCCCAACGGCACGCTGATCGGAATCGCGGGAAATGTTGACCCGGACAATATGCTCGCCGTCGTCGAACG
Organism: Planctomycetaceae bacterium; assembly: GCA_020426515.1. Lineage (GTDB taxonomy): Bacteria > Planctomycetota > Planctomycetia > Planctomycetales > Planctomycetaceae > JACKHO01. The sequence goes on from JAGQPW010000018.1 coordinate 14,075, forward strand.
AACTTTCGGTTCCTGGAAGCGACAGCCAGCCCCCGAAATCATCTCGCAACCTCCACAATTGCACGGTGAATTTCTCGCCCACCCCTCAGCACAGACACACATTGGACTGGCCTTTCCCGCCGTCCCTTATGGTGACCCCGAATACTACGCAGCATCGGCAGCCGTCAGCGTGCTCAGTGGCGGCAGCAGTTCGCGGCTGTTCACCGAAGTCCGCGAGAAACGCGGCCTCTGCTACTCGGTCGACGCCAGCCTCAGCAGCCTGAAGAAGTCCGGGCACGTTCTTGCCTACGCCGGAACGACAACCGAGCGAGCACAGGAAACTCTCGATGTCATGCTGGAAGTGATTCACGGACTCGGCCGCGACATCTCAGAAGCAGAACTGGCACGCTGCAAGGCACGAGACAAGAGCTCTCTGGTCATGCAGCAGGAGTCGACCCCATCGCGAGCCAGTGCCATTGCACGGGACTGGTTCTACCTCGAACGAGTCCAGTCACTGCAGGAGATCCGGCAGAAAATCGACGCACTGCAGGTCGAGGATCTCGTGACTTATTTAGAACGACATCCAGCAGAACCGCTCGCCGGCTTTTGCGTCGGCGAGCGGTCGCTGAATTTTCATCACTAGGCCGAAGGGCTGCCCGGCATCGGACTCACAGCAGGCCCGGGCTGTTCAGGAGCGGGCTGCGGAATAGGACGGTCAGCTTCGTGCTGCGGCACATTGGAACCGCAGCTGCTGCAGCTCCCGGAAATTCCGTAGGTCGCTCCGCATGTCCCACAGTTGCTCACCGGCTGACAGCAGGTTTCAACAGGCACCATACGGCAGACTTCGTAGGCCACCTGACGAGGCACCACACGGCTGACCATACGAGTCACAGTGTACGGTTCCTGACGAGTCACTGTCCGTGCCACGCGGTGAGTCACCGTGTAAGGCACTTGCTTGGACACGCAGTACGGAACCATGCGCGTCCGATTCTCGGTGACAATCTTGCAAGTCTGAACCGGAATCTGGCAGGTCCGCTTCTCGCAGACCATCTTGCAGACCTGGTATGGAATCTGGCGGGTCTTCGTCTCGCAAACCCAGCGGCAGGTCCGCACGGGAATGTTCTCAGTCACACACTCGGGCACCACACGGCAAACCTGAACAGGAATATTCTCGGTGACACACTCAGGCACCACACGGCAAACCTGAATCGGGCACGACTGACGGACAACCTCAGGCACATAAGTCGTGCAAGGCACCTGCACCTGCACCACCTGCGGACACCACACTCGGCGACAGGTCGTAAAACCAGGACACTGTACGGGGCAAACACGTGGACAGCCATTGCAGTCAACGGTCATGCGAGGCACAACCGGACCAGGATGGTATGACTGCTGCGTTACCCACTGGCCAGTCACGCGATTGACCGTTCGGCAAGTCGTTACCGGACGCATCACCGTGTAGCAGCGTTCCTGGTTGATCGTCTCCGTCACGTTGCGATACACCGTCCGCTGCACCTGACGATTAATCGTCTCGGTCACATTCCGATAGACGGTCCGCTGAATCGGGCGATTGACGGTCTCGAACACGGGCCGCTGAACTTGATACTGCTCTTCGCGGCAATGCGTTTCATACACCGGACGCTGAACAGTGTATTCCTGGGTCTGCGTGCTGGTTTCGTACACAGGTCGACTCACCTGGTACTGTTCTTCACGCTGGCACTGTTCTACCACAGTGCGGTAACAGGTCTGCGGCACATCGTCATACAACGTCTCGCACACAGTGCGGTAGCAGGTTTCCTGCACGGGATCGCACACTGTTTCATACACAGTGCGATAGCAGGTCTGCCGCTCAACGCGACACGATGTGTAGCAAGATGTCGGCTGACAGGTCGACACTGGACAACAGTTGTAGCCGGCAGTTCCACAGAACCAACCAGCATGCGCTGTGGTTCCCCAGGAGATGGCAATCAGCGCCAGCACTCCCCACAACACATTCTTCATGGTGACACTCCTCATTGTTGACTCATCACGAGGTAACTTTTGGTTTCCCTCCCCATGCCTCTGTCACCATCCATGCTGCCAGTTCCCTGATTGGAAAGCAAATCCAATACCAAGGCATTCCGTTCGGTTCTGTAAAGTGCATGTGGGAGCTGGAAGAGATCTTCCCCAGACAATCCTAACCACGGGATGGGCTCAACTTGAGCCAATTCCCGAAGTTCTCCACTTGGACCGCCTGACGAAAATCCACCACCCCGCACAACCGGCACATTTTACAACAACCTGTAACGAGGCTGCCGACTGCGCGGACGAGGGCGACTTTCACCCGCACTAAATGACGCCACCATGCGTCCGGTATGGAGTTTCCAGATCGGGCATATCGAAGCCCCAGATCCGGTCCCAGATTTCGGGAATGTGTCGGTAGTTTTCCGACTGATAGATCAGCTGCCGCACACGCTCATCCGGCGTTGCCGACCAGATGGGGACGATGCACCCGCTCTGCGCTGTCAGCAGAGCAGCAAACGTCAACAGCAGTAAAAACTTCCGCATCGGAATTCTCCCTGAACACAGATGGGGGACATCACCATCTGCATTACCAGTCAACTCGCCTGGGGAACAGGCAAATCATGAAGTTGGGACACTTCTTGGTCCCGCCTGGAATCGACCTCGAATCCAAAAGGCGGGGTTCAGGGAAGAACGCGCGTGATCAGAAGGAAGGTCCTGGTCCTGGACCGGGCTCAACATTTCCCGCAGGGGGAAATGATGGCGGCGCCGGAGGCGGATTCGTAGGAGGGAAAGAAACCGGCTGCTGAGGAGCAGTTGGTGGGGCGTCGTCCATTCCGGTTTCGACACTCGTCATCCCCGATTCGGGCAACGACTTACCACTTTCCTGCAACGCAAGAACCTTCTCTTCCATCTCCTTCCCAGGCTTGAACGTCACCACATACTTCTCCGGTACGTGGACACGCTCACCGGAGCGAGGATTGCGAGCCTTACGCGCTGCACGCTTTTTAACTTCGAACACTCCGAAGTTGCGCAACTCGATTCGGCCTTCCTCAACCAGCGTTTCGATGATTGCCTCAAAGGTCATTTGCACAACCTTCTTGGTCACCAGCTGAGTGAGGTTACATTCCTCTGAGATCGTTTTGACGATTTCCTTCTTGGTCACGACTGGCCTCTCCCGGCTGCCTGAAAGACAATCAGTTGCTGAGCATTCAGCGTCCGCAGACGCCTCACAACTTTAAATGCTACCGCAACTTAGTGTCAAGGTGCCAGAGGAGAACATGTTCGTCCCCAAAATGGAATGCGCACCATGCGCACTCCACACCTCTTCAGATCGGCACCCCAAAAGCCACACATGAGGCAAAACCGTCAAAACCCAAAAAATACGCCCAACTGCACCGCTCAACCCAAATTGACATTACACCCGAGAACGCAACACATTTAACAAACGACAGTTACGACCAATCCCTGCGTCTGAGCCAACACTGGAACTGCCGGCGTCACCTGTAATTTGATGCCATCGTGGACCCGACAACACCCCAGCCGATACCCTTATTCCGCTCACAAACCATTCCCCCGACAGGCACCTCCATGAGCTCTCTAACGCTCCGAAATCCCCATGCCGTCCTGACGGCACTGCAGCACCGACCGCAAGATGTGACGGAAATTCAGGTGGCTCGACAGACCGCAACCGACGCCTGGAAGGAGGTTGCGCGTCTTGCTCAAACAGCTGGAGTCGCGATCCGACAGCCCCCTCCAGTCCAGCAACAACAGCGCGGACGCAGTCGCGACGATGGTGGACGCACCGGAGGCAGCGTCGCATTTGTCCGCCCTCGTGAAGGCGTCAGTCTTGAACAGCTGTATGCTCCCGATGCCAAACGTGGAGTGTGGCTGGCCTTGGACTGCATTCAGGATCCCCACAATGTCGGAGCCATCTTTCGCACAGCCGCCTTCTTTGGAATCAAGGGCATCGTACTCACACAGGACCGCTCCGCCCCGCTGTCCTCAATCGCATACGACGTCGCTTCGGGCGGACTGGAAACAACTCCATTCTCGCTTCAAACGAACCTGAGCCGAGCCATCGATGCCGCCAAGAAGCAGGACATGTGGGTCCTCGGCAGTTCCGAACACGCCCCCATGGATATTGCCGAAGTTGACCGTGATCGACGCTGGCTGCTCGTACTCGGAAACGAAGAGAAAGGACTTCGACGGTTGACGCAGGAGAAGTGTGATCAACTATGTTGTATCCCGTGCCGCGGTGAGGTGACCTCACTCAACGTCTCTGTCGCTGCGGGAGTGCTCCTTGCTCATTTGACCCAATCCTGATCGCGATTTGCCGGTCGAGCTCTCGATGCCCATCAAGTTCCGTTGCCCGCACTGCCAGCAGTTTCTCGGAATTTCCCGCGCCAAGGCCGGGAATATCACCGACTGCCCCACGTGCGGACGGACCATCCGCATTCCCAATCTGGACGGCACGGTCGATGCGCTTCCAGCCCCCAAACTGAATCTGCAGGATGCCGGACTCCGCGATGCACTCGCATCACTGGCATCTCTCGACGATGTCGCCCCTGCCAATGAATCGGCAGACCCTCAAGACCGGCTGGAATCAGTCCCCTTTGTTGTCCCCAGCGATTCACGGGCACGGGACATTGTCGAACCTGCCATCGTCGAAGCGGCGGCTATCATCGAGCCGCAAGTCGAGGCCCCGCCCATTAACCCGCCAGCGGCCCCTTCCGTCGCCAGGCCCGATGCCGACCCATTGGCCGAATTGGCAACCCAGGTCCCCGCTCCAACAACGGCAACACCGCCACCTCGCCGTCTCCGCAGGAAAGGCGGAGGAGCACTCCTCATGGGGGCAGTTCTGATCGCGTTTCTGGCCGGTATGGGAATCGGGTATTCGATCGGCAGCGCCCCCAACAAACCAATACCTCACGCAGAACAGCCCGAAGTCGCGGCCACCCCGCCAGCAAACCCCGCGAAACCCGTCGCACCTCAGGCAGCCAACGGGCGAGTCACCATCCAGGGAACCCTGACCTATCAGACAGCAAACAAGCAGACTCTCAGTGATTCCGATGCCCGCATCCTGATTTTTCCGCAGCAACACCCGGGACAGGTAAAATTGCCCATCCAAGGATTCCGTGCTGGAGCCGATCCCGCCGACCGCCGCGTCGCCGAAGCCTCGCTTCAGGCACTGGGGGGCGACTACACCACGGCCGACAAAGGAGGGCGGTACGTGCTGCAACTCCCGTCAGGCACATACCATCTGCTACTCATCTCGCGTTACTCACCCCGCGATGAGAATGCCCAGCTGATCGATCCGGTCCGGGATCTGGCCACGGCCTACTTCGACCGGCCTCAATTGTTGGTCGGCCAGGTCAACTACCACTACGTCAAACTGACGCTGGGGACCCAGGCCGAGACCATCGACTACCAGTTCAGCGGCCCGTAACCACCTGTTTTGGCATCGAATACGCAGACGAAGCCTTTTCACGCATCGCACGTTCCGTCAGCTCGCATCCCGCTCGCAGGAGACTCCTGCGAATCGAAGCATTCTGCACCGCCGAAGCAGTGACCTGAATTTGCTCCACGATCTCCAGTGTCGTCGGTATCTGGATGTGATCGTCATACGCAGCCACAAAAACTCTCCCGAACAAGATGGATCTTCTCCTCCCATCGACCAACGACTGACGCTGCAGCACTTTCGCCACCCCCGACTGCTACAACCCCAATATCCCGCGCAGCCTGCCATCCAAAAACGTTGCTGTGTGTAAGACAAAGCCGCTGAGCACGCTATGCCGCGCGCAACGCATCATCCGTTGTTTGAACGCTTACGCCCCCCGAGACATTCGGACCAACTGACATGCGGCACAACGGCCACCCCCTGACTACCCCACAGCTCACCAGCAGTCTGACACTGTCCCGACAAGATGGCACCACGCTGACGCTGGAGCTGCAGCCACTTCCCCTTGGCTTCTACCGCCGACTCCGTGAACGCGGCGTCATCCCGCCCACACCTCCTTCAAAGCCTGCCCGCGATTCCAATGGACGACTCATCCGGGATGCCCAGGGCCACGCGGTCACCATCAATTCGCCTCACGATCCCCAGTATCTGGCGGACCTCGAACGATACCACCAGCGAGTCGCAGTCCTCTCCCTCGCAGAAGCCCTCACCGCCGACCCCCATACACAGTTCGAGTCTCAACCACCAACCGAAGCTGCCGGCAACGCAGACATCTCACGATGGCTGACCTATGCCGACCAACTCGCCGACGAATTGGAATCCGCAGGCTTTCGAGCTGGCGACCTGATCATCATCTGCCAGGAGATCTGTCGACTCAGCAACTTGCTCGGCGACCAGCTCAACGGAGCAACGGCAAATTTCTCGTCGGGTTCTCAGACCGACAGCACCTGAGCGAGCAACTCCACCTGCCACGCTCACTGGAGTACGAAGTGCTCCGCGTCTGCGAGCGACTCCATCTGCGTGAAGCAGAGTTCTTGAGGCTCGACTACCCGCAGCAACTCCGCCTGTTGGCCTATCAGCGTCTGCGGTCCTTCGAATAACCCACCAGTACAGGAATTCCGTCATGGACCTGCCCGATCTCACCGGCGTCAGCGGCAATGAACTCAGCGACGAACAAATCCGCGGCATTCTGGCCCAGATTGATCTCGATCTCACCAACCTCGTCCGCGATGGCAAACTCGCCGCCCTGCGCTACGGCGTCCCTGGTCCGGCCGGTATGCAAACCGATCGCGCCGCCAATCTCCACGCATTACTGGCCGCGCGCGATCACTATCAGCAACTGCTGAACTCCCGCCCGGCCTGGTTCATCTCTCAGGCACAAACTTGCGATCACAATCACGGAACGTAACACAGGTTCTCCCGATCCATTGTTGATGGGTCTCTACTCCTGCAACCAATTCCCCTCCAATGGACCATCAGGACGACATCTCCATTCGCATTGCTGCGTCGTTGGCGCAAATCAACATCAACCTGGAACGGCTTCAGGTCATGTTGTCGGCCGTTGTGGAAACAACTTCCGATCACGAACAGCGTCTCCGTTCAATCGAACGCTGGAAATACAACCTTACTCCGCTGCTGGCTGTCGCCACGTTTGTGTTGGGTGCCGTATTCAGCGTCGCTCTCGAAAAGTACCTCTAGGCTTCTCCCTCGCTCTTCTATGACACCCACTCAATTGCTTTTCCAGGACTGGGGACAGCCTGCGATTCTTCGCGAGACCGTTCCCTACTACGACCCGGACACCGGCCAGATGGAAGAGTCCGAATCGGAATCCAACATCGTTGTCATTTCGGGCCAACAGACTCATCAGCCACTCGCCGCAACAGCGGCCATGGCAAACCAGATCACACACAGCTTTCTGGTCCAAAGCGATGAGCTGCCAGCCGCACTCCACCTGCAAAACACTCAGCTCGTTCTGATGGACCACACGTTCGCCATCCTGGAGACCACAAGCTCACCCATCACCACGCTCACCGTGCTCCAATGCGCGGACATCACATGCTCAACATCCAGCTAGATGACCAGATCACTCCCCGGTTGCGAGAATTGCTCAACGCAGAGCTCCCTGCCGCCCGAGCCCGGATGACCAGCGAACTGCTGCTCGACACCCTGCAGCGCACGCGCGACCGAAATCCCGTGCGAACGGGACGCAGTCGGGCGGGTTGGGACACGGCTCAGGCGGAAGCTACCACGATCGACTCGACAACAACAACCGAAAAACAGGGCACAAACACCGTCCCCTACATCGCCTGTCTCGAGTACGGCACATCACGAATGCGTCCCGTAGCCATGCTTCGCCGAGCTCTCGCCGAAGTCCGCCAGCACATTGCGAAGTTTTTCCGACTGAGCTGATCACCACACACCGCCCCGGTCTCATGTACGAATCACTCCCACTACCAGCACTCACAACCACACTGCAGCGGCACTGGTCGGAGACCTTCGCACCAGAAGTCCCCACTCACTTTCCAGGCGTACCGACTCCGGTCGGCCAGCAGCCTGCCTGGGTGGAACTCTGGCTCGACACGCTCAACACGCCTCCGCAGCGAATCAGTGGGCAGCACCGTATGAGCATCCTCATCACGGTTCACTGTTTCTCACGTGACCTGGCCAACAAGATCCGCGCCCAGCAACTGGCCGATGCCGCCATCGCGACACTCGCACAGCGCACCCTGCCTGTCATCCAGCAGCAACCAGACGCGGCACCGCAAACGATTGGTTGGCTCAGCATTCAGGAGCCTCAGGTTCGTGACCTCAGCCGTACCGACGAAACCGCACAGCCAAATATGCAGCATCTCGTGATCAGCTTGTACGGCACCGCACAGCACTGTTAATTCGCCGACGCGACCACTTCCGCCTCAATCACAACCTCATGCCTTTCAACACTGTAGGAATCTCATGGCAATTTCAAACGTGACTCGAAATCTCCGCGATGGCGAACTGGTCATTCGGGATGGCTCAGAAACACCATTGACCCTGACGGTAATCCTCGACGAAGGAGATCTCACCTGGACACAACGCCAGCGCACAATCGAAATCAAGGACCGCGGGTCCATCGCACAGGGGCACACCCGCAAGGGAGATGAAGAATCGATTTCCATCTCCTTCTCCGCCCGATGGACACAATTGCTCGGCAAGGCGGCCAATGCCGCTGACCCGCTTCAGTTGTACGAAGTGCTGACCTTCGCCTCCGGCACCGAAATCACCAGCACTTCCGCTGCGGGAGAGCAGGACACCTTGACGTTCGAGTTTACTGTAATGGACCCGGCTGGGGTCGCCAGCGAACGCATCACCTTCGAAAAGGTCTATCGGGAATCGCTGACCCTCTCCGAAGACAACGAAGCCAACCTCATCGCCTTCACCGGACGCGCCTTTACGACGTCTCCCGTCATCACACGCGTTTAGTCTGATCGTGCTACGCACTGATGCTGCAGACACCAACCACCACGGTTACCCTTGATTGAGTACTCGACATGGCCTTTTCCGAATCATTGACGGTCCGCATTCTGGGCGACAGCTCGGGACTACAACGGGAACTGTCGCGAGTCCTGCAAAGCATCGACGACCTCCACCAGAGAGTCGAATCAACGACGCGAGCGACCGGTCAAGTTGGCACGGCACTCAGCCGTATCTCACAGGCCACCAGTCCACTGCAGCAGGTCAGTAGCCTGTTGGCCCGCATCAGCCAGCAGTCTCGCTCGCTGTCACAGCAACCAGTCAACCTCAATGTCACGCCCGCCATAAATTCGCTGCAGCGCCTGATGCAGTCCATTTCGGCAGTGGCCATCCAGCTTCGCAACCTCTCTGCCGTCTCCGCCGTATCCAGCATGCCATCCTTCACCCCGATGGTCGGGCCTTCGGTCACATCACCAACCACTCGCCGCATGGCCTCCGGGGGTCTGATCGTCGGCCCTTCAGGAATTGACAGGATCCCCACTCAACTGACGGCTGGCGAGTATGTTCTCAATCAACAGACGGTCCAGACCCTGGGCCATTCGTTCGTCGAACAGCTCAACCGCCGTCCAGAAACAATTCTGGGTACGACTCAACTGCGTTCAACAGTTCCGCTGAATGACCTGCAGCGCAGCACTGCTCCCAGCACAACTTCTCGCACCAGCTTCCAACCAGTACACACAACCACCTCAGGAAGCGGAGTCAACGTGTCGCCCGTACGTGCCGCACGCACTCCTGAGGCCATCAACCAGACCACCAGCAATCATTTCGGTGGCATCACCGTGGTCGTCAATCAGGTCAGCGAGGTCGGCGAGCTGGTGCAACGAATTGAACAGCAGCAACGGGCGCTCCGCAATCGTCGCGGCTAGTCCCTCCTTCTCATCCACGGCGATCGCCGCTCGATTCCACTTCCGTTCACTCAAGGCTTGTCCATGCTCACCTTCGGCCCCACGTTGATCCGAGATAGCGGCACCTACGAGCTCCCGCGCCCCATCCTGGCATTCAACCTCCGGGATGCCTGGGATTTCGAAAGCTTCAAAGTCCCGCTTCGCGATGGCGAGTCCCTGACAGGTCACTCCCGCAACGCGGTCGACATCACCATTGATGGCCAGATCGGCAGTCAGAGTGGACAACTCCGACTCGACGAGCAGGCCATGTTCGAGACACTCGAAGACCTGCGAGCCGCTTTGCACGTGAGCGGGCCCGAGCAAACATTCCTGCTCTCCCTCTATCAGGATCAGGATGGATTCCATCGCTACTTCAGCAACTGCACCACCGTACGACTCGATTCTGACCTGTCTAACAAGCACCTCTTCAACTTCTCCATCCAGATCCGCGCAGCGGATCCAACAATTCATCACGGACTGCTCCCCTGATCACCCGTCATCGAGCGCGATCCGTTGTCTCCGAGTCCATGAGTTGAATTGCCATGACCCTCTCCCGAAGAATCCTGCACCACGGCCCTCACCCCGACGGAACGCCTCTCATCATTGAGGATCGGGCCATTCGCGGCTGCTGGTTCGAACTTCATCGTCAGGGAGGCTGCGGAGCGGGCGAGCTCCGCCTGCTGGATTCATTTCCCTTGCGGCATGACATTGAACCAGGGGACTGGATCAGTTGCGAAGGAGCCCCCGGTGATCGTTGGTATCTGGGTCGCGTGGAAACCTGTCGGGCGGAGAGTCCAGCCGGACTGAAACTCGAGCTCGAAGGCATGGGGGTTCAGCTCAACGAAGTATTCCCCGGAGGATTCGGCAGTCAGGCAGACGGTGCAAACCCCCATCGCTACGCTGCGACAGACCTGTTTGCTAACGACCCCGACCACCTCAATGAAACCGTCGACTTCGCCGAGTCTGTGGAAGACGTCGTTCGGCTGCTGCTACAGCAATATGTGACACCAGCAACGTACATCAACTACGTTCCATCCCAAATCGAGTCTCCGCTTCATCCTGCCGACATCTCCAGTCTGAAGTTTCGCGGCGAAGAAACTGTCCGCACGGTCATCAAGGACTTGGCCATGCGGGCCCAGGGGGCATCCTGGGGAGTCAACGCACAGGGTGAGTTCTACTTCCTCAAACCTCGCGACCAGCTGCTCCGCTCCTATCAGGAATCAGTCGACCTCATTTCCCTCGAAGAAACGCGCGATCGAGAGTACCTCTACAATCGACTGCTGCTGACCGGCGACTATGTGTATGACCGTCAGGAGTACTCCGACAATGTTGCCCGCCGCGCCTACCGTTGGCGGGCCAACTTCGTGCAGCCTGAAAGTCGTGCTCGGCATGGCGAGCGACGACTCCGCCTGTGGCTGCCCTGGATTCGCACGCAAGCAGATTCTCGAGCCTTCGCCCGCGAGTTTTTCCGTACATACGCGAATCCTCAGCCTCGCTACCTGTTAGAAACGCTCCCGCAATCGACTCTCCTGCGTCCGTGGGAAGGGCGTGTCGCCGTTCGCGACCGTAGCGGCCAACCGCTGGCAATCGCGCGCATCGAGTCGATTCGCGTTTCATTTGATCGAGCGCCCAGTTTCCGCATCGAACTTGGTCCGGAAGATCCCCGCCAATTGTGGCCGGAACCACCTCAGGACGAACGCTGGGAAGCTCCAGAACAAGTCCATTCTATCGGCGGTCCCATCAGCAGCCTCCCGATTTATCAAAACTCCGCTGCCGACTCACCGTCGACCGCCACCATCCCCGAACCATCCGATGGGATCTCTCCGTCATTCGCGTCCTCCAACCTCTCGTCCGATTATTCATCGGACATTTCCTCCGACTGGTCGTCTGATCTGTCATCAGTCTGGTCGTGGATCAGTGATCCAGAATGGTCCTCCTTTTCTGATACCGGACCTGCGGCCCCCTCCTCAAACTGGACTGCCACCACCTCGTCGACGGGGCCTGCACCATCCGGAACGTTCGTCGGAAGTACGTATGAACCACCTGCCAGCTCGATCAGCCATTCGGACTCTGGCAGCAGTGTCGAAACGTCTTGGGCTAGCACCAGTTCAATGGTTTACTCGTCATCGACTCAAGCATTGAGCACCACTCCGCCAATGTCATCGGGGGTTCCCACTTCATCGTCGGGATCACCCCTTTCATCGGAATCGCTCATATCAACGGGAATCTTTCCCGATTCGTCGCCCGTCTCAATGAGCAGCGATCGACCAACCTCATCTGAGCCTCCCCAGTCTTCCGAGGCATCCCTCGAGTCCTCAAGCACACCGGCCCCTTCAAGTTCCCTATCCGTCGGTGCCACATCTTCGCTTGGCGATGCCCTCAGTACGGACAACGGAATGGGCAGCAGCAGTTTTGGTCCCCCCGCTCCTGGCAGCTCCTTTGGACCTCAGTTCAGTACCGGAGACCTCTTCCTCTCCTCCGATCCTCCACCAGCATCCGTGTGGATGCCATGGTCAAGTTCAGGGCCTCAATCATCGATCGTCTCTTCGGAGTGGGTGAGCAGTTCCCTCGGATATTACTGATAGCTCCAGATTCACGGATCCTTACCTCACAAATTGTTTCAGCAACTGGCCTCGTCATGTTCTATCGATTGTTCCCGGATGGCAGCCGACAGTCGGTCCCATTGCATAATCAGTTTGCGGGCCCGCAGACCACTTCATGCTGGATCATTGGCGGTGGTCCTTCCCTCAATGCACTCCCATGGTCGCAGATTGAACGATCGCCCGCCCCTCGATTCAGCATCAATCTCTCAGGTGCGAGCCTGCTTCGCCCCACCTTTTGGACGAGCTACGACCCGACCCATCGATTTCATCGCTCCATCTATCTGGATCCCGGCATCTTGAAATTCGTCCACAGCTGCCGGGCCATGGACCTGATTCCGCAAACCACATTCAAGGTCTGCGAAGCTCCCAATCTGCTCTGCTTTGATCGGACGAGAGGCCGCGGGTTTCACGATTTCCCCAGTCCCGGCGGCCAAGACATTCAGCGACCAGTCCAAATCCGCGAGCGTGATTGCCTGCCAGGAATTACAGACTGGCAGGACTCCTTCGTACAGGCGATCGATATTGCTTACCGACTGGGATTCCGTCGGCTCTATCTGGCGGGCTGCGACATGTTCATTGCCCCGTCAGCCGAACTGGTCACATTCGCGAGCACGTTTGGTGTCTCTTACCAGACGCATGAACCTCTGGGAGCCTTTCTGCGCCGCTGCATCCAGGCAGGAGCTGCGCGAGCAGAACTGGAACGCCACGCGCTGGGCGACCAGTACCACTTCGACGAAGAAAAACCATTCGCCGCGGCTGTACAAACGGACGAGCACTACTTTCGCGTGGTGCAGTATCTGCGACTGTCACGGCGAGCCTTGTCACTGTCCGGACTGGAAATCATCAGCGTGACACCTGACAGCCGACTCAACGATCACTTCCCGATACGGTCGGTGGAGGACGCCGTCCAGGACATTCTGTACGACGTTGGAGATCCAGCAGCGGAGTCGACACGCGGAATGTACACCTGCCCCAGCCGACCTCGCGAAAGACCTCTCGCCCCCATGCGCGATGTGCCTCCTCACCACTGGAATTCCGCCAGAGCGCCTCAGCAACATCCCCCCATCCCGGAAGAAGCCATTCCGTTAGAAGAAGGATAGCCCCCCTCCCGATGGTGTCTCACTCACCGTGAAGCTGAGCCACGGCAACCTCGTCCGGCGGCGATTCCGCACTCCGTGGATTCAACACAAAGACGACGATCACAGCGACAACAATCAGCACTCCCCCCACTGCTTCATTCCAGCGCAGCTGTTCCTTCAGATAGAGAACTGAAAACACAGCAAACACAACCAGCGTGATGATCTCCTGCAACAGTTTCAGCTGCGGCGCGGTGAAGTGCTGGTGCCCCATTCGATTGGCAGGCACCTGAAAGCAGTACTCCGCCAGTGCGATTCCCCAACTGACCAGTATGACAATCCACAGCGGACTCTCCTTGAACCTGAGATGCCCGTACCAGGCGAATGTCATGAAGATGTTGGAGATCGTCAACAGCAGGACGGTCGACATGGAATCGGTCGATGGTAAGAACTGTCCCGCTCTCTGGAATCGTCCAGAATTTTCTCAGCGGCACAACGCTGCGCATTCTGACCGCGACGGCAAGTTTCTCAAGTCTGCGCTGACTGCAGATGCAAGCCATCGGCCCGAATTTCAAACGGGATAATCTGATCATCGCAGGCACTGCCACGATGTTTGGCGACATGCAATGCCCGGGTCATACGTGTTCCTTCCCGCACCTTGCCCATCAAAATGATGGTGTTGGCATTGGCAAACACGTCTCCACTTTCGATGGGACGTGAAATCAGATTTTCCAGCATAATTTCGTGTGAAGTCGCGAGCATTAGACATCCCAATTCACGCTGTTCATAGGCATGCTGCTCCACGTGACTCGCCTGAGAACGAAAGTCTGCACGAAACAGATCGCGGGCCACCCAGTCGTGATCCTTGTGCAGAATCTGGTGGTAGATGTACTCAAACAGATCGAACTGAATGGAGTCGCTCGCCCGGTCCGCCGGCTCAATGCCGTCAATCACGCAACGCCGCACACCGTGCACAAAGTTCCCGTAAAAGAACGCAATCGTTTCGCTCAGCTTGCGATTCAACTCCGCCTTCCAGGCCTTTTGCTCGTCAAACCCCATGTCACTCAAGGTGACGCGTTTGCCCGTCTGCTTGAACAGGTGCAATGAGTCCCAGCGGGCACGCTCACGTTGCCAGACATCGTCGGGCATAAATTTATCGAGTGCTGGAGGTCGTTCACGCAGCATCCAGTCGAAAAGCCGTTCGGCATACTCCCGGTGACTCTGCGAATCACCGCGGGACGTCATGTCGAAGAATATCCCCGGTTCGCCTTCCTGCTGCCGACCCGCCCAGGCATACTGCAAGCCAAGCTGGGTCTTGCCGACTCCGGTTGCCCCATAAACTACCGTAAGCGTTCCCGGTAACAGGCCGCCACCGAGTGCTTCATCCAGTTCCGGTATTCCGGTGCTGTGTCGCTGCATGACTCTCTTTCGTCGCTTCAGGATCGTTTGCGTTTCGGGTGCGGCAGGCTGCTGTATTCGGGCAATGCGCCGATCAGAGGCCGAGCGTACTCCAGGAATGCGGGAGTGACATCCATGCCGTTGCGGGCAATAAACTTGTCCGGCATCGGACGCTCATGGTTGGCGACCTCACTGAGTGGAGCCGTGCCAAACGCAGCCTTGTACGTGTTGTTCGCGCCGGTCTCACGCTCAATGGTCACCATCACCCCACCATGCCCCTTCAGAGCCAGCTTCACGGCCTCTCGTCCGCACGCGTAGGCTTCCTTGAAATCCAGGTCGACCGCACGGTCAGCGGCAGACATCTGAAGCGATTCCGTCACCTGAAACTCACCACGCCAACCAAACTCGTTGCTGATGATCTGGTGCAGAATCATGGCCGCGCTCGTGCCCCCCATGGCACCGAATTCCACATTGCTGAACTTGTCCCGAGTCTGTGAGGCGCTCACTGGACTTCCATCGGGATTGGTGATCCCTTCGCCACACACGATGCTCACAAAGCCGTGCTTGCGATACTTCTCCTCGACCAGCTGCAGAAACTCTCCGTGAAGAAACGGACGTTCCGGCAACAATATGATGTGGGGGGCATCGCCAGTGGACTGCCGGGCACATGCCGCTGCTGCTGGCAACCATCCCGCACTGCGGCCCACCGTCTGAAAGACCACAAACTGATCCACTCGCTGCATATCACGAGCCAGCAGCCCGGCCTGCAACACGCTCAGGGCAACGTATCGGGCCGCACTCGGATAGCCCGGCGTGTGGTCGGTTCCGTACAAGTCGTTGTCGACGGTCTTGGGAACACCAACGCCGGTCATTTCCCAGCCATGCGCCGCAGCGTACTCCACAACGCGATGAATCGTATCCATCGTGTCATTGCCGCCAATCATGAAGAAGTAGCGAATGTCGTGCTTGCGAAGCTGCTTCAGTATCGGAACAAAGTGCTCCTCCTGCAGCTTCAACCGACTTGACCCCAGCCCGCTGCTGGGGGTCTTGCGAAGCCCCGTGAGCAACGCAGGATCTACCGTACTGAAATCAAGCAAATCGTTTCCCAGCACCCCTTCGATTCCGTATCGCATTCCGAACACGCGATCGATGCGTGAACTCTTCAGGCACGTGTCAACCACACCCATGAGCGACGAATTGATGACGGAGGTCGGGCCTCCGGACTGTCCGACAAGTGCATTCATAGCGGCATCCACTCGAAACTGTGATCGCTGAACTTCTCATCCGCGTCGTGAATCGCGGGGACACGATTGGAACGATTGACACGAGTGATGAAAAGCCGACAGACGGAGATTCCGGCTGGTTCGCGTATTGCCGACCGATTCTCCGGCCCATCCCATCAACAAGCCTTGATTTCAGTTCGGCAACTGGACGATAATACAGGTCCACGACATTGCCCCGCCCCAACATCAACCTCGCTCGCCACCATGCCTCAACGCCAACCCGGTTGCCACGACTTCCAGACAGCTTCGCAAATCTGCCGTCGCGATTTCATTCAGGCTGGTTTGTTGGGTGGACTGGGGCTGACACTGTCGGCGGCGCTGCAGCGTCAGGCCCTCGGCGGAGTAAACAGTCGAGCCAAGTCGGTCATTCTCGTCTGGCTGCAGGGAGGCGTCTCGCACCACGATACGCTCGATCCCAAACCATTCGCGTCCAGCGACATTCGGGGTGAGTTCCAGTCGATCTCCACCCGGCTTCCCGGAGTTCGAGTCGGTGAGCAACTGCCACTGATCGCCGCCAATCTCGACAAGTTCGCCGTAATCCGGTCCGTCACTCATGCTGAAGCGGCCCACGAGCGAGGTTCGATGTATATGGTCGAAGGGCGTCGGCCTGGACCGGGAGCAAACGGAGCACAGGCTTCCGGAAATCCACAGCTGGGAACAATCGTGGCCCACGAGCAGGGCCCCCGCAATGGGCTGCCCGCCTTCGTCAGCATTCCCGGAAACGACTTCACGTCCCGTTTCACTGGACACGGATACCTGCCTGCCGGATGTGCAGAATTCCGCGGCTATCAGGCCGCTTCACTGCAGCCTAATAAGCAGCAACCGCCCGAAAAGTTTCAGGAACGGCTTGGGCTGCTCGATGCCATCCGTCAGCGTGACCAGCACAACCTGGGCAGCAATGCCTGGGATGAATTCGAGCTGCAGGCCCGGGACATCATTCATTCCGGCGCCGGCGGCAAAGCCTTCGAGATTGACTCCGAACCGGATTCCATCAAACAGCTGTACGGCATTGGTGGCCAGGGTGGTGAAAAAGGAAAGTACGCGCTCATCGCCCGTCGCCTGATTGAGGCCGGAACACGCTACGTGACGATTGGCCGTCACAGTTGGGATCACCACAGCAATATTTTCCCAATGCTTCGCAAGCGGCTGCCCAGCATGGACCTCGCCCTGTCGGGACTTGTTCTCGATCTCGAACAGCGCGGCATGCTCGACGAGACACTCGTCGTATACATGACCGAATACGGTCGTACTCCCAAGGTCAACGCCGATGGCGGTCGGGATCACTGGCCGAATGCGTTCAGCATCGCGTTTGCCGGGGCGGGCATTAAGACCGGGCAAGTTCTCGGCTCCTCGGACGAGCAAGGAGCCCGTGTCACCGAGCGGCCAGTCTCGCCAGAAGAGATTGCAGCCACTATTCTGCATCTCGTGGGGATCAATCCTCGTAAGGTCATCCCCAAACCGGACGGTCGACCCACCCAGTACGTCGACCATGCGGAGCCAATTCACGAAATCCTCGCCTGAACTCTCTGCCTGCGGCTGATGACATACCCGGATCAACCACTCGACCTGCTGGTCGTCGCCCCACATCCGGATGATGCCGAAATCAGCGTCGCCGGAATCATCCTGCAATCATTGAGCCTCGGCATGCGGGTTGGGGTTGTCGAACTGACGGACGGAGAACCCACGCCACACGGCACCATCGAGCGTCGCCAGATGGAAACGGCCGCGTCCACGAAAGTGCTGGGACTCACCTGGCGGGGACAACTCAACCTCCCCAATCGCCGACTCGAAAACAGTCTCGCGGCCCGGCGAGCATTGGCCGGAGTGTTCCGTGAAACCCGACCGCAAATGATTCTTGCTCCCTACTGGGACGATGCGCATCCGGACCACGTGGCCGCCAGTGCGCTGTGTGATGCCGCCCGCTTCTGGTCCAAGCTCAGCCGCTCCGACCTGCCCGGCACGCCATTCCATCCGCCGCACATCTACTATTACTGGAGCATCCACCTGCGAATTCACCCGCAGCCCAAATGCGTCGTCGATGTCTCTCCCTACATGGAACAGAAACTCGACGCCATCCGCTGTTACGAAAGTCAGTTGGAAGGCCGCAGTCCGGAGTTCCCCACATTGCTCGACGACATTCGCGACCGGGCTCGCTACTGGGGCTGGTCCATCGGAGCGGCGTATGGCGAACCACTCGCCAGCCGGGAAGAACTCCGAATCACGGATCTGCGGCAAATCGGTTAAACTCGGCTCCACGGCGAATCTCCGGTGCTGCTTCCGGTTCTACAGGCTCGGTCCGTACGATTCCGCGTTCCCCTTCAATTCTTTGATGACAACATGTCGACGCCCATTGCCCCCGCTCTATTCGATGATCTCGTCGCCTCCCGCCGCGCCTGGATTGAGCAGGAACTCAAACCGTGGTGTCAGCGTGCTGCGCGAATCGAGCTGATCAAGGCAGAGCAGGAGTGGACTGATCTCGCCGGCCGTCCCGATCCGGCGAGAACCTTATGGCCGTGGGCCTGGGGCCGATTCCCGATGCTGACGCAAGACGGCCTGCAGGGAATTGACGAGACCTATGAAGTCCGTGTCACACTGCGTGATGGACGTTCGGGCACAGGCTATCCCGACAACCGTGCCAGCCAGCGTGGTCAACTTGTCCTGGTCGGAACGAACGGCACCTGGGGCCCGGTCGGGATTGACGATGTTGCTTCCGTCGAACGCCTATAGTCTCTCGGTAGTGTTTGCCACCTGGTCGAGACACTTCGGATCATGATGGTCGAGTGTCGGAAGTCCCGAGACATTCATCAGGTGGTTGTACTTCAGTCCCGTTCCCGTGTTGAACAGCACAATACGTTCCTCCGGTTTCAGCCAGCCTTGGGCACGCAACTTCTGGCAGGCCATCCACACTGCTCCTCCTTCCGGGCAGGCATAGATTCCCTGACAGCGGGAGATCTCGGAGACCCCCTGCATCAGCTCCCGATCTGAGATGCGGACTGCGGTCCCCTGACTCTTCCGCAGCGCCTGCAACATCAGGAAGTCCCCCACGGCAATCGGCACCCGCAGACCCGCAGCGACGGTATGGGCATTGGGGAACAGCGGAGCATGGTCAGCCCCTTCTTCAAACGCCTTCACAATCGGGGCGCAGCCTTCCGCCTGAACGGCCACCATGCGCGGCCGGCGAGAGTCGATCCAGCCGAGTTCCTCCATTTCATCAAACGCCTTCCACATCCCGATCAAACCTGTGCCTCCTCCAGTGGGATAGAAGATGACATCCGGCAAAGTGAACTCCTGAATTCCGGGAGCTGCTTCGAAATCGAACGGGAGTTCGTAGCCCATCGTCTTCTTCCCCTCGACCCGAAACGGCTCTTTGAGGGTCGAGAGATCAAACCAGCCGAAACGATCGCAGCCCTGCCGCACCAGCTTGCCGCAGTCGCTGATCAGCCCGTTCACCAGAAACACATGCGCACCGCCGACCACGGATTCAATGATATTCGCGGGCGGCGTGTCTTCGGGCATAAACAGATAGCATTCCATCCCGGCACGTGCTGCGTAATACGTGGCCGCACCGGCCGCATTGCCCGCCGAAGGAAGTGCGACCGCGCGTGCTCCCAGTGCCCTGGCTCGCGTCACGGCGGCCGACATGCCTCGCGCCTTGAAACTCCCCGTTGGATTGAACGACTCATCCTTGATGAACAGGGAGCGATAATCAGCAAACGGCCCCCGCTGTTCACACGAGAGCAGGGGAGTGATCCCTTCCCCCAGAGAAACGGCTTCCTCCGGGCCATCGACCGGCATCACTTCCCAAAACTTCCACATCGATCGCACATCACGAGTGCGAACAGCGTCCGGAGTGAAGCGATCTCGAATCGCCTCCAGATCGTACTCGGCCAGCAATGGCTTCCCGGTCGGTCCGAGGTTTTGCAGCACATCAATCGGCAACTGGGTGCCGGTTGCCGAGCATTTGAGTCGTTGATGCATGGGAGAGTGTCCCTGTTCCGGTGAGCGACTGTCCGAATGGATTCTCAAAGTAACAGGTCGACGATGGTTTCTCACCATTCTCGCATCCAATTCCCCATTGACTCCATCGAGGTCTGCAAACGATGCTTTCCGTGAAACGCCCCAACAGGAATGGTGAGACCGAGGCAAGTGAAGCCTTCTGTCGACAATTCTGTCCCACCACGTACTCACGTGGACATCACATTGATTGGCAGCGTGACAGTACAAACGACTTGACGGAAACTTCGACGCCTCGCGACGTGGAGAAATTGGGTATGTCGGAACATTCGTCGGCAGACAAGAAAACAGTCCAGCTCGGTGACTTTGAGTTGCTCAAGAAACTCGGTCAGGGAGGAATGGGGACCGTCTACCTGGGGCACCAGATCAGCCTCGACCGGGACTGCGCTGTGAAAGTGCTGTCCAAGGAATTCGCCGCCAAGCCAGGATTCGTCGAGCGCTTCGTTCGTGAAGCCCGGGCGATGGCCAAAATTGATCATCCCAGCGTCGTCAGCTGCTACGCCGTTGGAGAAGACAAAGGCCATCACTTTGTGGCCATGGAACTGATGGACGGCAAGAGCATGCAGGACTGGGTCAACCAGTTGGGCAAGCTCAGCGTGAGCGATGCCGTGCTGGCCACACTCATCGCGGGAGATGCCCTGCATCACGCGCATGAACTGAACATGATCCATCGCGACATCAAGCCCGACAACTTGCTCGTCACCCAAAAGGGAGTACTCAAGGTCTCAGACCTGGGGCTGGCCAAGGCGATCGACGATGAGGATATGTCCCTCACGCAAAGCGGCACGGGACTGGGCACGCCGCACTACATGCCGCCGGAACAGGCCCGCAACGCCAAGCACGTCGATCGACGCAGCGACATCTATGCCCTGGGCTGCACGCTGTACTACTTCCTGTGCGGCAAGCTCCCTTTCCACGGTGACTCGATTGTCGAACTGATCACCAACAAGGAAAAAGGAAAGTTCAAGCCCGTCCATCAGGCCAATCCGGAAGTGCCCGAACGACTGAGCCTGATCGTCGACAAAGCCATGGCGGTCGATCCCAAGCACCGCTACCAGACCTGTGCTGAATTCGTCTCCGACCTGGATAGTTTGTCGCTGGCCGGGGACGCTCTGCAATTCATCGATGAGCGGGTTCGCGTCTCCGCTCGGCGTTCCGGCGGACCAGCCACGGCAGCCGGTGGAATACGAAATCTGGCTGCCACAACCGTAGCGGCTCCCCGATCTCAAACGCCAGCGAAACCTGCCGCCTCGCCAAAGCCAGCCACGACGGCCATCTGGTACGTCCGCTACACAAGCAGCGACGGACAGGTCAAAATTGGCAAGATGGCACCCGCCCAGGTCCTGGCAGGGATCAAGTCGGACAAGTTCAATGCGCAAACTCAGGCCGCGGTCAATTCCAAGGGTCCCTTCCTGCCACTCGCCCAGATCCCGGTCTTTGAAGACGATGCCCGAAAAATGCTCACGCGGCAACAGGCGAGTCATCGCAACAACAACCTGGCAGCTGAATACGAAAAGCTGGCCAAGCAGTACGAACGCCGCAAGTGGTGGCAGTACCTCAAGCGGCTGGTCGACGGAACACTGGGTTTCGTGGGACTGCTGATCTGGCTGGGTCTGATCGCTGGACTGGGAGCACTGATCTACTTCCTGTACCCCATCGTCATGACCTATCTGGCGAATCAGGCGGGACTGAATTGATTCGTGGTCTGCCTGGAAAAATCAGACCGCTTGTGCCGTGGACCGGTCTATGATCGGGACGAACGGAACGTGTTCATCCAAATGGTCGCCCCATGTCCCAGGAACCCGCACAGCAGAAGTCACACACGGCGCCTCCGCATCGACACCGTGTTCTGCTTATTGGCCTGCTGACCTTGACGCTGTTAGTGCCACTCATGATCTATCGCAGTTGGAGTTCACCTCCCCCGGGAAATCTGGGCATCCACGATGGGCAATTGAGCCCATGCCCCTCCTCACCGAACTGCGTCTGTTCTCAGGCAGTCGATCCCGACCACGCCATCGCGGCGATTCCCCTCTCCACTAATCGCCAGCGACAATGGAAGGCGTTGCAGCAGATCCTCGACCAGCAACCTCGCGCGACTCTCGTTACCGTCAGTGACGACTACCTGCACGCAGAGTTTCGCAGTCTTGTGTTTCGCTTTGTGGATGACGTGGAATTTCTGATCGATGCCAATGCTCAGGTCATCCACGTGCGTTCAGCATCCCGCACCGGGTATTCGGATCTGGGCGTCAACCGTGCCCGTGTGGAACACCTGCGGCAGGCACTGGAACAGGCGATGACTGCATCATCTGACTGACTAGTTGTCCCATCAACGCTGCTCTGCCAACGGAAGCACAGGGTCGTTGATCGCCCGCATCTGTTCCAGAATTCTGGCGTGCAGATTGGCAATCACTTTCGGAACTTCTGGATCAGTGGAATCGATCAGATTGTGCTGCTCCGCCGGATCGTGCCTCAGGTCGTACAATTCGTCGCGTCCGGAATTCAAGAAGTCGCGGATGAGCTTCCATTCCGCTGTGCGATACATCCGCATGTGCGTGTGCGATTGATGTTTCGTGCTGTACTCGGCGTAGAAATCGTTGTCCCACGACTTGGCTTCGCCCCTCAACACAGGGACAAGACTGTGTCCCCGCACGATTGTCCCTTTCGGAATCCGCGATCCTGCCAGTTCCACAATCGTTGGAAACCAGTCGAGGTTGCTGATCGTTTCATGAATCACCGTGCCGGCAGGAATGACGCCCGGCCAGCGTACGCAAGTCGGCACCCGGAGGGAGTTGTCATACATATTGGGACGCTGCCCCCTGGGGATATTGCTCGTGGCTGCCGGTGGCTCAGTCAGTACCCAATGGCCGTTCCCTTTGTGCCAGATTCCGTTGTGCCCCATGTTGTAACCGTGATCGCTGCTGAAGATCACGATTGTGTCCTTCTCATACCCCTGCAACTTCAGTTCTTCAAGCAGCCGACCCACGTTTCGATCGACCCCTTTCACGCTCGCGAGATACTCGCGCGTCATCTTCTTCACTCGCTGCGTATCGAGATTGGGGTAATCAGGTTTGGGAATCTGCGGATCGAGCGTGTCGAAGGGCTCCCAGTCGGATTCGCGAACTGGCAGCCACGCGGAGTGCGGAGCCCGGTAGTGGAGCGACAATGCGAACGGACCATCATTCGCCTGATGCAGTCGCAACCAGCGAATGGCTTCATCGGTAAGGATGTCGGTCGTTAATCCGCGAACCGGTCTCTCCACGCCATCCACCTCCAGCTTGGGATTGGCGGGAGACGTACCGCCACCACGCAGGCCCATGAAGTTGGTGTAGCCCAGCAGCGTCGGATGAAAGCGGTCTTCCGTTCCGAGATGCCACTTGCCAATGAGCGCGGTGCGATAGCCCGACTGCTGCAGCAGGCGCGGCCACGTCGAAAGCTTTGGGTTGAGCCCCAGTGCGGATTCTTCGCCCGGCTTGATCCAGTCGGTGATCCCCACTTCCGACCCGTAACGGCTGCTGATCAAACTGGCCCGCGACGGACTGCACACCGGAGTGACCGTGAAGCTGTTCACCAGATACGCCCCGGAGCGAAACAACGCATCGAGATGCGGCGTCGATGCATGAGGATGACCGGCGAGTCCCAATGCCCAGGGAGCCTGATCATCCGTCAGAATGAACAGAATATTGGGTCGTTCCGCTGCCCGGAGTTCCATCGCCGCGGCCAGCAGCAACAGCCCCACCATCAATCCACGAATGCCTCGTCCCATCAGACTGTTCCCCATGAAAACTGTTGCGCGTGTCGACTCGACTATAATTCGTCTCCACGCCAGGCCCAAGCGCGACGAAGTGGCACAGGAGCGGCCTGAGTTCTCGGCGAGTCCAAAATGTCACCCAATCCTGCAAGTCCAACACGGCATCGGGTTACGTACCACCAACCGCCGCCTGCACATGCCACGACTCTCGCCTTCGAGTGGTCTGCTAGAGCGGGCGATGCGCATCGGGAGCAATCGGCGCGCGGAAGAAGTCTTCGCCCTCGGGCAGCGCATCCGGCAGATCGCCCGTCGGAAACGACTCGCCGAGGGACCAGCCAGCCAGCCGCAGGAAGTTGGCCAGAATGAGATGGCCCTGCTGTGTCAGAATCGATTCGGGATGAAACTGCACTCCAAACACCGGCCAGTCGCGATGTTGCAGTCCCATGATCAGCCCCTCGGGACTGCGGGCCGTGACCTGAAGTTCCGTCGGCAAGGTCGCCTCGTCAACAATCAGTGAGTGATAGCGAGTGGCCATCAGAGGCT
The DNA here is from genome assembly GCA_020426515.1 of Planctomycetaceae bacterium. Classification (GTDB taxonomy): domain Bacteria; phylum Planctomycetota; class Planctomycetia; order Planctomycetales; family Planctomycetaceae; genus JACKHO01. The sequence goes on from JAGQPW010000018.1 coordinate 38,574, forward strand.
GCGGACATGCTGCGAACAGTCCTGCTCCGTTGTGATGAATTTCACTGGTCATCCCATGCATTGGAGCCGGGGCACGCACTATGCGTGCTCCCAGAGCCTGGCCAATCGCCTGATGTCCCAGACAAACGCCCAGCAGCGGAATGTGCGGTCCCAGCGAGCGCACGGCATCGACACTCACACCAGCTTCGTTGGGAGTGCAGGGCCCGGGGGACAAGATGATCGCCTGAGGCTTACGTTCGGCAATCTGTTCGACAGTGAACGCATCGTTGCGGACGACTTGTGTGTCCACACCCAGTTCTTCCACATACCGCGCCAGGTTATGGACGAAACTGTCGTAGTTGTCGATCAGAAGCAGCATGCATTTGTCCTTGTCCCCGGCAAACCGCACTCCATTCGCCGTCGTCCACGCATCGTATGCCGTGCCTGGGGCAAGGGTCAAAACAGGAAGCTGCTAGCCGTCATGGCAGCCCCGAACAATCCACTGGCATTGACAGCCCGTGGCTCGCCCGTAACATCCACGTTGCGTGATGTGATCATCCTCGACGAGTTCTTTGTCGCCACACCGCGCGAGTGATTCGAAATTTTTCGTTACTGTTCCCTTCAATTTCCCCAAATTCGGGAGACTGTTCACGAATGCGTCTGCATCAGCAGGGCCGGTCGTTGACGGTCGAAACACCGGCCAAACTCAATCTGTTTCTCGAACTCCTGGGTCGCCGCCCCGATGGCTACCATGAGCTGGAGACATTGCTGATTTCCGTTGGGTTGTACGACACGCTTGTGTTCACACCGGCGGACTCTGATCAGATCGAACTCGTCTGGGGTTCGCGGGGCACAGGTCTGCCTGCCGACTTACCTGTCGATGAACGGAATCTGATCATTCGCGCCGCGAGACTGTTACGTCAGCACACCGGAACAAACCAGGGCGCCCACATTACGCTGCACAAACGCATTCCGGTCGAGGCAGGCATGGGCGGCGGTTCCAGCGATGCAGCCGCCACGCTGGTCGGACTTAACCGCGTGTGGAAGCTGGGACTCCCAATGTCCGAGTTGCACAATCTCGCGGCCACCCTGGGAAGCGATGTCAATTTCTTCCTGGATTCGCCAGTCGCCGCAGTGGGCCGGGGGCGAGGAGAACAGATCACCCCCGTTGATGTGCGAGGCGTGCTGCCTTTTGTCATTGTGAAACCCCACAGCGGATGCTCCACCGCTGCAGTATTTCGACATGTGCAGCTCCCATCAGCCCCCAAATCAATCACCACATTGTGTTCGGCCTTGGGGACAGGCCAGACGCAACACGTCGCAAAGCTTCTGCACAATGCCTTGCAAGCACCGGTCGTCGATCTAAACGTCGATGTGGCCCTCACCTTGCAGACTTTGCAGCAGCAGGACGTCCTTGCTGCGGGCATGACAGGCAGTGGGTCGGCCTGTTTTGGCCTGTGTCGGTCCGTGCGACAGGCCAGGACCATCGCGAGGCGTCTGAGTTCCCAGGAGTTGGGCCAAGTCTTTTCGGCAACGTCACTGACCTGACTGCATCCGTGCGGCTGGCCCAGTGTGTTGTCCGAATTCAACCTGTTCGCAGGGAGGTCATGCAGTGGAAATTACCGAAGTTCGCGTCAAGCTCGTCAACGACGCTCAGGAACGGCTGCTCGCTTTCTGCTCGATTACCATCGACGGGGCCTTCGTCATCCGCGATCTCAAACTGATCAGCGGCACAAAGGGTCCCTTCGTGGCGATGCCCAGTCGAAAACTGTGCGATCGTTGCCCACATTGCGGCTACAAGAATCATCTGCGCGCTCACTATTGCTGTCACTGCGGCCAGGAACAGATCGCCAGCCGGGCTGATCAGGATGAACAGGGGCGGTCGAAGCTGTACGCCGATATTGCTCATCCAATTAACAGCCGCTGTCGCGATCTGATTCAGAATACCGTGCTGCATGCGTACGAAGAGGAACTCATCCTGTCACAACAGGAAGGGTACGCCTCGCGTTACGATGACTTCAGCGACTGGAATGATGACGACGAGGTCGGAAGCTGGGATGCTTCTGTGCCGCTGTCCCAGCACCAACAACGCCTGGATGCTCCCTCGCGCCCGGCAGGCCCGCACGCAGCAACGAGCTCACGCACACTGGCACCGGCCATGCGAAAGGACGAACGGGACGAATTTGGAGCCGGAATCTTCTCGTGACATTCGGCTCGGGAACGTATGATACCCGCGACTGACCTTCGTCCCTCGCGTTTCGTACGTCCAGTGAGCCTGATGATTCATCGCAGTATCGCGTGCATTTTGATTTGCCTGACCGCACTGTTGTCCGTTGGACGAGTCCAGGCTCAGAACGCGGTCGATGTCGACGGGGCACGACGGGCCAAAGTTCTGGACAGCATCAAGAAGGCCCAGGATTTCCTGCTCTCGCAACAGTCGTTGTCGGGAAGCTGGCCTTCGGCAATCGGATCTCAGTACGAGATCGGTGTCCCCGCACTCGTCACTTTGTCCCTGCTCAACAGCGGACTGCCACCCGATCACCCCAAGGTCGCCAAAGCGCTGGAATTTCTGCGTCGCAAACAGGATCCAACGCACACGTATGAGGCGGCCATGTTGATCATGGTTTTGACCGCCGCCGATTCCGCCAGCGACAAGGGACGCATTGCACGCCTCGCAGCGTGGCTCGAATCGGCTCAGATTAAGGCAGGCGACGGTGCCGGTGCCTGGGGCTACGGAACCGAAGGCAGCTGGCACGACAACAGCAACACTCAATTCGCAATTCTAGGGCTGCGCGAGGCTTCGCAGGCTGGCATTCCAGTCGATCGAAATGTCTGGCGAAGAACGCAGGAGCATTTTCTCAAAACGCAAAGCGGCCCCGTGGATGGGCCTGCCGGTTCAGGCTGGGGCTATCAGGGGCGCGGAGGCAGCACCGGCAGCATGACAGTGGCTGGAATTGCTTCGCTCACCATCTGCGCGTCCATGCTGGCCGACGACTCGCAGGACACCACTCCCGATGGGCAAATCACCTGTTGTGGAGAAACCGACAACGAAGCAGAAAAAGCGATTCAGGCGGGTGTGCGCTGGCTGACCCGCAACTTTCAAATTCGCGGAAACCCGGGAGGTGGAGGCTGGAGGCTCTACTATCTGTACGGTCTGGAACGAGCAGGACGCTTCACGGGTCGTCGATTCTTTGCATCGCACGACTGGTATCGCGAAGGGGTCGACGAACTCGTCGACGGCCAGAACCCGCGCAGCGGAAGCTGGACCAGCGAATCCGAACAGGACCCGGTCATCGGAACATCGCTGGGACTGTTATTCGTCTCCAAAGGATTGTCGCCCGTCCTGATCAACAAACTGAAATACGGGTCCAACAATGTCGACGGCAACGAACTCGAGGAGCCTTGGAATCAGCATCCGCGCGATGTGAACCAACTTGTCGATTTCATCAGCGGTCAGCAGCGCTGGCCCAAACTCATCACGTGGCAGGTCCTCGACCTGAACACAGCGGCGGGTGGTGAAGGGGTGGCTTCACTGCTGCAGGCCCCGGTTCAGTACCTCAGCGGCACCGAGAGTCTCGACACAATTCAGGGACGCGAGCTGGAACTGCTGCGGGAGTACATTGCCCAAGGGGGCTTCCTGTTCGCCGTCCAGAATTGCGAAAACGCCGCGTTTGATGCCAGCCTGCGAAACCTGGTACGACGACTGTTTGACGGTCAGTACGAACTGCGCAAACTGCCGTCCACACATGACATTTACCGCAGCGAGTTCATCTTTGGCGAGAACCCTCCCGTTCTGGAAGGAGTCGACTTTGGTTGCCGCACCGCCATTGTGTATGCCCCATTTGATCATGCCTGCCGCTGGGCCAAGTGGATGAAACACGATCCTCCTGATCGCCATCCGCAGGTCAAAGCACAGATCGCGAAATCGATGCAGCTCGCCACCAACGTCATTGCTTACGCCACGGGACGCGAACTGCACGACAAGCTCAAACGTCCCGAATTGCTGACTCAGCCCGATCAAGGCCGAATCAACCGCGGACGTCTCTCCATTGCCCGCCTGCGGCATACGGGTGGTTGGGACACCGCACCAAACGCACTGCGGCGATTGCAGGCAGAACTGGAAAACGTCGGTATTCAGCCCGCCATCGAAACCCCCAACCTGCCCGCAACCGATCCGGCGATCTTCGATTACCCGCTGCTCTACATGCATGGCCGCAAGAACTTCTCGCTCAGTGATGCCGAGCGCGAGAAGCTGCGGCTGTATCTGGAAAACGGAGGCTTCCTGTTTGCCGATGCCTGCTGTGGCGCATCGCAATTCGATGCCAGCTTTCGCGAAATGGTCCAACAGACACTGCAGCAACCGCTGGAACGCATCCCCGTCGACAACGCGCTGTACAAGCTCCCCATTGGCTACGACATCCAAAAAGTCCGGCGGCGGTTTCCATCCCCGGGGCAGGCGGTCCTCTCTCTCGAAGAGTCCACCGGCGAGCCAATTCTGGAAGGCGTTCAGATCGAGGGCCGGTACGTGGTGGTCTACAGTAAGTATGACCTGAGCTGTGCTCTGGAGCGGCAGGCCACCACGGCCTGTGCCGGGTACATTGGCGAAGACGCCGCCAAGATCGCCGTGAACATCGTCCTGTACGGACTGTTTCAGTAGATCAGGGAGTCACCCAGTCGCACGTCCACTTTGATTCCTCCCACGCAAATCGTGCTCGCAAATTTCCCTGCGAATGCAGTTCGAGCCAGTCAAGGGAATGCACTGTCGCCCGCAAGACCACGAAATTCGACCTGCCAGCTTCCAATTCTCCGTGCGTCGCCGCCCCCGGAGTGAGGTCGAGCGGCGTATTGAAACACGGCTCCGGCGTCCGCTGTCCCGGAGCATAGGGGCCCAGGTAGCACCGCAAGCTTTCGGGCCGGCTTTCGTGCCAGCAGAGATCGGCAAAGTCCCCGGTGCTCAACACGTCAATCGTCGAATGAGCCACGAGCTGCCAGCGATCCTGTGGATCGTAGAACGTCCACACCGCGCGACCATCGTCACGCAGCTCATCCACCTTGGCGGAACGTCGATCCGTAAACGCCACCAACTCTCTGCGGGACGCTGACAGCCGACGCAAAATCACCGTTCGCGCTTCCGGTCCTGCAGATCCAATCGTGCTGAGCACTGGATGAGACCACGGCTGAGAGATGCGGTCGCACGATTTCTCCAGCCGGTCCCAAATGGATGCCAGCAGGGCAGGGAGTTCAGGAACCGTCCGCGTTTCGGTCATCGACACACTACGTTCAACAACTACTGAAGCTGCTGCACTTTGAGTTCCTGCAACCGACGCCGCAGCAACGCCTCAAACTGATCACCGCGATCAGCGTACGGGCGATTCTCCAGGTACCAGTTCCCCCAGGCCGACATCACCTGATTGTGCCAGGCGCGAATGGTCTCCTTGCGGACGGCCTCCGGCGCATCCGGTGGCAGCTCGGCCAGCGGATCTTCCGGATAGCCAAACCCACGCGGCCGCCGGGCCAGCCAGCACAACGAATTGCGGGCCTCAATCATGACTCCGATGTCCGAATCGTCCAAGGCGTTGATCAAATGCATGGCCAGCCGCATGTCGTCCGTACGGCCCAGCGCCCACGCAGCAGTCAGACGCACATTCGGGTCCTTACTCTTGATCAGTTTGACAAGCAGATCCTTTTGCTTGACCAACTCCTTGCGATCACCAAGCTGCACCTGCTCGACGATCTGATCCTGAACCTCGGAAATATCGATATCTCCGGTCTTGGCCAGCGACGCCAGCAACTCATCCAGCGGCCCGGCCGGCTTCTTCTTCTCCTGCATCGTCCGCCCATCGAACGTCGCCGCAGCCAAATCATCCGGCAACCCCCGCCCCCCCGCGAGCAGTCCATCACCAAAGTTTGGCTCCGCGCGATTGAGAATTTTCCCGGTGGACCGCAGCAGGAACAGCGTCACCAAACTCGTGGAGACGCTGCGATCGTCTGGCGAATCGTATTGCGAAACACTCCAACTCCCATCTGCAGCCTGCTCTCTCAGCAACTTCTCAGAACACTCCTGAAACCAGTCGTGATTTCCAAATGCCTCCGCGTTGGCCAAAGCCGCGAAACGCTCGAGCGTGTAGTAATAGTAGGCTTGGTCGCCGATGTCAGCCTCGGGCTGATAGCGTGCCGCGAATGCTCCCAAGGTCTTGCGAATGGCCGCCTCGATCGTCTCGGCGGGAATTTCGCTACCAGCCCCCTCTGGCACAGGTTTTCCCGGTAGCGTTGTGGTCGATACGCGTTCCAAGGGTGAATTCCCCTTGGTTGGTTCATTGGGCTTTGTGCGATTCTGTGTGAAGCTGGCGTATCGACTCGGATACAAGTGCATGTAGCCAATCAACAAACTGCTTCCCCCTGCGGCCGTCATCGTGAGTGTCGGGCCTCCCTTGGCAAAACCATCCGTTGTTCCCGGAACGTAATTGAACGCTCCGTTGGGCAAAGCGGACTTCAGGTGCCACTCGACAGCGCGTTCCCATGTCTCCTTAGGAATCTTGGCACCAAACCGAGCACCTGTCCACAAGCCAAGAACAGCGTACTGAGTTACGCTGATGTCTCCGTGCAATCCGCGAGGATGGCTGGTGTAGTCCCATGCACCATTGGCCAACTGCTTGGAAATGATGTAATCGCAAATCTTTTGCATCTCGACCTGGTAACGCTCCCCACCAACTTCGGCAAGAATCATGACCTCCAACGCCGCGTCATAAATGTGCTCAATTCTGCTGTTGCTCTTGTAGGCCTCCTCGGAACACCTCTCGAGCGCCAGTTCCAGTCCTCTTCTGACAGCTGGCCGGTCGGCGGAACCTGTTGCCTTGTAGACTGCATATCCGGCCAAGGTAATTCGACCAGGATCGTATTGAGACGTCGACTTCGCGTTAGCGGATGCATCCAGATATGTCGCGGCTCGCTGCACAGCCGCTTGAACCTCAGGCGACGCTCCAAGGCACAATTCCCCAGACGACAAGAGGATGCTGATAGCCAAGATCATGCAGTGGCAGTTTGACATGCGTCTTCGTCAGAAGTGGCAGCAGGAGATGTGAGGGATTTCAGTATCTCACTTGCAGTGATACGTCGCAAGTATCGAACTTTTTTCGCTTCATGCGACAGTTCTCTTTTCTATCCGCAAATCCCTTTGGCCGGATGCTCCGTCGACACGCCGAGTGCCCAACCCAACAGACCACGTGCCCGCAAAGGATCGACATGCTTCTTGACGGACCTTTCGCCACCGACTTACAGTCGCGGTCCCTTTGGGGCCCCACTCCTGCCAGAAAACCATTCATGCTCGACACGATGAATCGAACCGAGGTCATTCAATCACTGCTCAGTCGCCGCCGAGACCCAACGTACCTTGAAATAGGAGTGGAAATGGGCCTTGTGCTTCTGGCACTACGGGCGGGTCGCAAAATCGCGGTCGATCCAGAGTTCAAGATTCCGTGGCGAGACAGATTTCTGGCATACTTTCGGCATCGGTCGAATCGATCCATTTCGTACTTCGCAGAGACCAGCGACGATTTTTTCGCGAATCATGCATCCGCATTGAGTGATGGAATCGACGTCGCCTTTGTGGATGGGCTTCACACACACGAACAGGCACATCGGGATGTCGTCAATTGCCTGAAGTACCTGAAGCCAAGCGGCGTGATCGTCATGCACGACTGCCTGCCGCCTCATGCAGCTGCAGCCTTGGCCGGCCCATCGCTACGAGCCGTTGAAGCACTTGAGGCTCCCGGCTGGACAGGAGAATGGACAGGGGATGTCTACAAATCCGTCATGCAACTAAGGGCGGAACGTTCTGATCTCAATGTCTTCGTGCTGGACTGCGACTATGGAATCGGAATTGTCGAGTGGGGTCAGCCCGAGACGACGCTGGAGATGAACCTGGCTGACATCTCTGCACTTTCCTTCGAAGAATTCTCCAAACACCAGCAAGAGTACCTCAATCTGAAACCGGCTGAGTGCTTCAGTTCTTGGTTGAACAGTCGCTCTGTTGCGGCAGCTGACTGACCGCCTCCCATTGTACGCCTCAGTCGCAGTCTTCTGCCTCCAAGACCTCGGGCAACCACTTCTCCAAGCAAGCGGACAACCTTCTTTCTTTTGCCGAGGGGAGCTACTATCGCAACAGCCCTTGGAACTTTCACCGTTAACCGACAGCGTCTTGATCAATGCTTGCCCAAGAAAGTCCCAGTGTTGACTCCGCATGGCCAGTCACGGTCATCGAGGCAGCGCGACCAGCGGGCAGTCACACGATGCGAGAATTGTTGCGGTATCGCGACCTGCTCCTGATCTTGGCATTACGTGACCTGCAGGTCCGCTATCGTCAGGCCATCATCGGAATTGCTTGGGCCGTAATTCGACCTGCGGCGACGGTCATTGTCTTCGTCTTGCTGTTTGGTCTTCTGGATCGAAAGCCGGTCACAACAGGTGTCCCTTATGCGGCGACAGCTCTTGTAGGCCTGCTTACGTGGCAACTCTACGCCACCCTGCTCGCAGACATGTCGGAAAGTCTTGTCAAGAACCGGCACATGTTGACGAAAGTCTATTTCCCTCGGGTCCTCATCCCGATCGCCGCCACAGCAGTCGGTCTGGTCGACTACCTCGTGGCGCTCGTTCCGGCCCTCGCCTTCCTGCTCTTGTCGGGAATTCGCCCCGATTGGCAGTTGCTACTGACACCACTGTGGCTTTGCGGCGTCCTGTCTTGGAGCGTGGCCGGTGGAATCCTGTTGTCGGCCATCAACGCACGATATCGGGACGTGGAACATGTCATCCCGTTTCTATTGCAACTGGGATTCTTTGCCAGTCCTGTGGTGTACGAAACCGCAGCAATCATTCCAGTGCAGTACCAGGGGCTTTATCGACTGAACCCAATGGCAGTGATGTTGGACGGTCTTCGCTGGAGTCTCGTGGGGGCAGTTGAACCGAACTGGTTCTCCGTATGGATAGCTACCGGTGTGACGCTAACAACCATGTTCTTTGCTTGGCGAATATTCCACCGTCTCGACGCCAGTCTCGTAGATCGGATCTGATCGTACCATGAGCGGAATCGTGGTTTGCACCAACGAATTGGGGAAAGCATTTCCCCTGCATCACCGATCAAACAGTACGCGCATCACGGAAGGCTTGGTCCAACTCGCAAAGTCTATATGGCAGCGAGAACCGCCAGAGGAATTTTGGGCTCTACAAGATGTTTCACTGAACATCAAACAAGGAGAAGTTGTCGGACTAGTCGGACGAAACGGGGCAGGCAAGAGCACGTTGCTCAAATTGTTGTCCAGAATTCTTCATCCGACAACGGGACGAATCGAACTACATGGTCGCATTGGCAGCTTGCTGGAAGTCGGCACAGGATTTCACCCCGAACTCACAGGCCGAGAAAACATCTTTCTAAACGGAGCCATTTTGGGGATGACCCGTCAGGAGATCACGAAAAAATTCGATGAGATTGTGGCATTTGCGGAAGTCGACAAGTTTCTCGACATGCCAGTGAAACGCTACTCCAGCGGAATGGTCGTACGACTCGCATTTTCTGTTGCGGCCTATCTCGAACCGGAAATCATGCTCGTCGACGAGGTGCTGGCGGTGGGTGACGTCGCGTTCCAGCGCAAGTGCCTCGGTCGCCTGCAAGACCTTTCGACAAACTCAGGACGAACGGTCATCCTTGTCAGTCACAATCCGTCATCCTTGGCAACGTTGTGCAAGAGAGGGATCCTGCTGGAGGGAGGGAGGGTCACTTTCGACGGGCCAATTCACGAGACATTGCAGCATTACAAGATGGAATCCGGCGGTCATGGAAGAACTTGGGAAGGTTCTAGCGGTGATGAACAACTTCGACTAACTCGCGCCTGGATCAAGCTCAAACAGGGTAACGACGACATCTGGGACACCAGCAGTGAGTTGGAGGTTGGTGCAACGATCGAGATTCGGCAACCTGTCGATGGATTGATATTCGGATTCCGTCTGCACTCGGACTATGAATACGAACTGGTCTATTCACTGCACGATGACGATGACCCAGGAATTGGAGAGACTCTCAATCCCTGTCGATTGACTCAGACTTGGCACATCCCCCCGAACACACTCGCATCCGGTCGATATCGTATCGCATTCGATGTCGGAATTGCCTTCCGCAAACAGGTCCACCGACAACCGTTCGGTGAACTCCAGTTCGAACTGCAAAACCTAACCGGAATCGGTAGACGTTATCCCATCCAGAGCATGCGAGGATACGATAGCTTGCTACGACCAAACTGGGCCGCAGAGCGCCGAATCGAACCAATTTTCACCTGACCTGTCAGCTACGTTTGCACTCGGAATCCGATGCAATTGCGGCCAGCAGTTTGGGGGCGAGAACATCAATTGAGTATTGTTCTTCGACCTTCTGGCGAGCGGCCTGGACCATGGCGAGTGTCTGCACGGGGTTGTCCAGCAGGAACGTCAGTTGATTGAGCCAGTCTTCGGTACTCTCGGCCCGGCATCCGTGGATGCCGGGAGTGATGATGTCGCGGTTGACGCCCACGGGACTGGCGATGGCCGGCACACCCGCAGCCATGTACTGCAAGAGCTTGAACCCGCACTTGTAGCGCTCCCAGGGCTCGTCAGGCAAGGGCATGATTCCAATGGAGAACTGCTGAATCTCCCGTACTGCTGTCTTCGCTGACCAGCACCGAAACTCAACGGGCACCTCCTGAAAGTCCACTTGCTTCAAGTCTTCTGCGTGGCTCGTGATGATCCGGAGCACAAATCGACGACGGCGCGCGAACTCCTTCAAGGCAGGCAGCGCGACATTCAGGTACGGCAGATTGGATGGTGTGCCAATCCATCCGATGATCGGAACGTCGAGGCTGCTGCGGGCCTCTTGCGGAATCGGAAAGGCATACTCAGCCAGATCCACTGCGGTCGGGAAGACGGAGACCTGCGAACAGTATTCGGCGCACTTTTCCGCCAGCAAACTGTTGCCTGCAAGAACCTGATCGGCCATGCCGGCAATCCGGGCGAACTTTTCTGGATACCGCAGAAAAATGGCATCATCAACATCGAGCAGGAATCGCGAAGTGGACTGGCGAAATGCGGCTTCAACGTTCCAGCTCGGATCATCAAACAGTTCGCGTTCCAGAACGATGACGTCATAGGATCTCAAACGAGCAAGAACCAGGTCTCGCTGCCGCATCCATTTTCTCAGTTTCTGATTGAGCCGCCACCCCAGCAGTGGATACTCGTGGTACTTCGGGGGAGCGCTGTGGAAGACATCACACTTCAGCCCCTGGGCACGCAGCCGCGGAAGATACGGAAGGATTCGAAACCGGGTTGAAGGGACATTGGGACCCGATGTCAGAAAGAGAACGCGAAGTGCGGGCATGATTTGAATGACTCAACGTTCCGGGAAGGACAGACGCTCACACCTGATCATTGGGACCACGAATCTACTCTTTGCGGAGAGCCCCGGCAAACGGCTGCTTTCATGGCCGCTGCGGTCACTCCGCCATTCAGATTCCACCACGAGCAAACCTTCCGTATTACGGTACGCAGTGAAACTCACGGCTCAGGAAGGCTGCCGCCGGTAAATTGAACCAGTGCGTTGTCGAAGACCGTCGCAAGCTTCTGGCATTGATTTTCTGCACCGAACTCTGCCAACACCCGGCGACGGCTGGCGTCCACGTGCATTGTCGATTTTGGACTCAGCCAGCAATCCTGAACCACTTGAACCAGTCGGGAAAAATCTCCCTCTGCGCACGCTCCGCAATCAAACTCCTTGAGGAACTCCGCACCAAACTCCAGTGAACAGATTGGCGTGCGTGAGGCGGCGGCCTGCAGGAATGTATTGGGGAATCCTTCCCACCCCAAGGCCGATGTATTGACGTAGACTCTGGCATGCCTGAAGAGAGTCGACATTTGCTCAAACGAAACCTGCTCAACAATCCGCAGATTGGGAGGACGGCGAGCATGGACCTCCCGCGTAACATCTGGATCTCGCGGATTCATCAGCATCACAAATGGAATGTCGGGAAGTTGCTCAGCCAGCTCGACGCAATGCAGCGCCCGCTTGTGAAATCGATCTGCACGGCCAACCCACAAGACGTACCCTGAATTCTCCAAGTCCTTGAGTTCTTCAGGTAGTGGCCATTCTGCCTGCTGGTCCCAGACAACTTCGTCAATCGGGTTCGCAATGAACGTTCCTTCTCGATGAAAGTGAGCAAGCAAGAGATCCTGTTGCTGCTCCGTTTGAACTACGATCTGGTCTGCCTCTCGCAATGCACGAAGACAATCGGTTGATCGATTTCCGTAGGGACTGACGTAGTTCGGGTCCGTTGCGTAACGCTCATCGAGATCACTGTCAGCACCCAACATCAACACCGCTGGCCGCCCCGTTGCGTGGGCTCCAGCGATGGCCTTTGCGGAATCGACATGCACACCAAAGGTGACGATCAGATCACCTGGCAACTGACTGAATTGACCGACTCCACCCAGACTTCGGCCACGTCGCGAGAGAAATGGACGACTCGCGACACACACTGGGAGCTCCCAGAACAGATGCCAACTCCAACGTTTGATGGTAACGAAGGGGAACTCCTGTCTGGCGGCGAGACATTGGCCAACGTGCAGGAAAATGTCATAGAGAGGCTTTCTAACTCGCTGAATTCGAACGCCTTCGTAGCAGGAATGGGGTGACCTTGGCCTTACCGCAAGATTCACCTTCCAGCCGGGCAACCGTGCGAGTGCCCGCGCGAATGTCCATGCTCGTGTTTCTGTTCCGCCGAACACACCGGGCACAGTCGGATCAATCGCTGGCAAGGCGTGCAGTGCAACAAAGGTCACTTCGGGCATGGTCGCGGTCGCCTGCTATGGCCGTAGCGCCGGGTCCACTGTTCCGGCAGCGGCGAAGCCTTGGGCTCGGATTTGGCAGGAGTCGCAGTGGCCGCAGGGGGTGCCGTTGGGGAGGGGGTCGTAGCAGCTGTGGGTGAGGCTGTAGTCGACGCCAAGCTTGAGTCCCTGTTGAATAATCTCCGCTTTGGTCAACTCAATCAGTGGGGCGTGGACGCGGAACTGGCCGGTGCCTTCGACGCCCGCTTTCGTCGCCACGTTGGCAAGCTCCGTGAACGCCTGAATGAATTCGGGGCGGCAGTCGGGGTAGCCGCTGTAGTCGACGGCGTTCACTCCAACGAACAGATCAAAGGCGCCCAGCACCTCGGCCCAGCCGAGCGCAATGGAGAGAAACACAGTGTTACGAGCCGGGACATACGTAATGGGAATGCCCGTTTCCATTTCGTCCGCAGGGCGATCTTTGGGGACATCAACGTCTGCGGTGAGAGCCGAGCCGCCGAAGCGACGGAGGTCGAGGGCGATCACCGCATGGTCCTCAACTCCTCCTTGCTCGCAAGTGCGGCGGGCCGCTTCCAATTCACAGCGATGCCGCTGCCCGTAGTCAAACGACAGGGCATAACAGGCGAAGCCTTGCGACTTCGCGACGGCAAGAGCGGTGGCCGAATCGAGACCACCGCTCACCAGAACCACAGCTTTGGGAGCCATGACTACTTCAGTTCCTTGATACGAATATTGCGCCAACGAACTTCGTATGGGCCGGTCCCCTTCTTGATGCCATGCACCTGCAGTCCGATGAAGCCGCTGGCATGGGTTTCGTAGATGGGCTCATCGGTCAGATCTTCAATCGGCTGACCATTGATCCAGGTTTGAATGCGGGGACCATTGGCGACCACGCGGAACTTGTTCCACTCTTCATTCTTGAAGAAGTCGTGAGGCTTGAGGCGTTCTGCGGGAGTGAGCCAACCTCGGCCGGTCGCTTCGCCGTAGACGTAGCCCGCTTCGGCAGGGCCGCTCTCGATTTCCACCTGCGGACCATTCACGCGTCCAGTGGGGCCATCTTTGGTCTGTGAGCGAATCTGCACGCCGCTGTTGAGGGCGTTGTCGACTTTCACTTCGAATTCCAGTTCGAAGTTGCCGTAGTCCTTATCGGAGCACAGGAACGAATTCGGGCTGCCATCCATGGTCTTACCGACAATGGTGCCCTCTTCCACGCGGTACGTGGCGGTGCCGTTCCGCTGCGTCCAGCCTTCGAGCGTCTTGCCGTCAAACAGCGAGACCCACCCTTCGTCAGCCATGGCCACGCTGGCAGTGGCCAACACCAGTAACATCCCAGTCCAAGTTGCGAGCTTCATAGTTCACCTGTTCCAAACAGCAGAAGTTTTGTCGAATTCCGTTCAGCTTGGAGGACGGAAGACGAACCGTCAACCGTAGCGGAGCTGGGAATCAAGGCTCTCGCTGGTGCGGAAAACGTTGAGGCGTTGAGGGGCCTGCGGGCACGTTGAACGATGGAACACCGAAAATATTGCGGATGTCAGACTGTCGGAGCTGGCATCAACTGCAGTGGCGAAATGAGCTTTCTATCCGATTTCGTCTGTCGCGCGCTGGAGACGGGTGATGATCTCCGGCATCCATTCGCGATGTTCCGGCTTCATCAGTACCGACCTGAGGCAGATGATGGAATCCTGATCCCAATGGGTGACGATCCCTTTCGTTTCGGCCAGCGACCGAGGAGTTGTGGCCAGCGCCAAGTACACCTGATGTTGCCGGGCCTGATGAAACAGCGCCCGCGCCTGTTGTGATGACTCCGACGCACTGGCCGCCCGCACTCCCCAGACGACGATATCCAGTTCCGGTTCCAGCAACGGGACGAAACAGTCGCTCTGCTGCAGCCATTGAAAAAGTGCCAGTGCCGCTGTTCGTCCTGCTTCCAGCCCTTGAGTGAACTCGCCGCCTCGTTCGAGCGGAAGAAGCTGCAAAGTCGCCCACAGCGCTACGGCCGAAGCTCCCTCTCGCGAGCACTCCAGCGAGATCTCACCTAGATGCAACTCGTCCGATGTGTAGTAGGTGTACGGCGAATCGTGCAGGTAGAGTCGGGCGACGGAAGGGTCGCGAAATAGAACGCAGCCGCATCCGTAGGGTTGCAGGCCATGCTTGTGCGGATCAATCACGATGGAGTCGGCTGCGCAGATGACATCGAACGCCGCACGGGTTTCCGGACGCAGGTTGTCCGCCAATGTGAAGTAGCCACCGTAGGCTGCGTCAACGTGCAGGCGGAATCGGAATCGCTGCTTTAGCGCGACAATCTCAGGCAGTGGGTCAACAGCCCCCAGGGCGGTTGTCCCCAAAGTCGCGACGACCGTACCAACATCGCCGCGCCGAAGTCGATCTTCCAGCACCGCCAGATCCATCCGTCCCCGACTGTCGACGGCAATTGCCTCGAACGAATTCTGCAGAACGCCAGACAGACGGCCGTGCGTGTAGTGGGCCTGTTGTGAGGCGACGATGGTTTTGCCGCCCGTCAGTTCACGCGCGACCCACAGTGCTTCGAAATTGGCCAGCGTGCCGCCGCCGCACAAGTGACCGAGGAACGGGAGCGATTCATCAGCTGCTGACGACCAGCCGAACATGGCCGCCAGTTTCGCCGTCGCCTCGCGCTCCATGGCCGAACTCGCCCGCCCGCCATCGAGGGCGTGGTTGTTCGGGTTCATCAGCATGGCCAGGGCGTAGGCCATACGGGCCACCGGATGAGGCGGCTTGAGCATCTGACCGCAGTACAGCGGATGGAAGTAGGGATCATTGTCCTGCAGCATCGTCGCTGCGCGCTGCAGAACTTCGCCCCAGCGAGACAAGTCCGCAGAGTCCGCCGTTTCGGGCAGGTCGCGAAACCCGGATTGCAACGCCTGTGCAGCGGCCTCTAACAGGTCGAGTTCGTCGCGACTCCAGTTCATACCAGGCGAGTCCGCTGCTGACGCAGGAAGTGGGGAACCATTGTGATTACTGCGCGGCTTTGACCTGCCAGCGCTCGTCGAAGAAATTTGCCCCGACCACTTTCCCCGGCCAGCGACTGTTCGGAGGCACGCTGAGATCAATCACCGCCCAGTCGGGAAGTTTGGGAGTTTGCCGGGCATTGTTGAGATAGTCGTACTCTCGGTAGGTAAAGCCACTGTTGAGCACGACGTATTTCTGGGGATTCAGCGGGTTGGGATAAATCAGGACCGGGGCATGGCCATCCGCTGCGT
>JAGQPW010000018.1:54745-57005 GCA_020426515.1 Planctomycetaceae bacterium
AGCCACTGTTGAGCACGACGTATTTCTGGGGATTCAGCGGGTTGGGATAAATCAGGACCGGGGCATGGCCATCCGCTGCGTAACTGGTCTCGCCAATTTTGAGGCTGTCCTTCGTCCAGGTCAGCGGAAGTTGCGGCAGCACACGAGCGAGGACCGAGTTGGACTGCGGATCGCCCCACAGGATGAGGTTGTGCTGGGCAATGTCTTCGTCTGTCAGTTCCGAGTCCTTGCGAATTCGTGCATCGCCACGCATCTGCTGTCGCCAGTGTGTCGTGGCGTGTTCCAGTTCTGACTGCACCCATTTCTCGACAGCGGGATGAGCCGCGGTGCCACTGGGGGTGACGAACAGGAACGAGTCCATGAAGGCATCATCAATTGGCCCCTGCAGGCCAGGCTGCTTGCGCAAGCTCTTCTCATCGACAGGAGCGCCAGCCTTCCACTCTTCGCCATCGCGATGCAGGCGAAAGTTCCACGATCCATCCGTAGGTGGATGCGGAACGGCGACCAGCTGCTGATTCACCAGCACAAATGCCTGTGCCTTGAAGGGGGCATAGTTGAGCTGGCCTGAATCGAAATTGATGACCAGATCATTCACGCCCTGTGTATCCAGACGCATGAGGAACGGCGTCCCATTCGCACTTCCGCCGGGCAGCGTGCGCACTCGGGACATTTTCCAGTGTTCATCCAGCCCTTGAATCTGCACTGCCCCAAATGAGTTGTACCGTAGAGTGCAGGTCACCGCTTCCTGGTTGAACAGGGCCTCCAGATAGCTGGAGCGGCGCGGAGCCTTGGCCAGCAGGGCCATGCGGCGTTCGATTTCGGATGCGGAATCGGGATGAATTTTGTGAGCGGTTTCGGGCCCGATGATGTGCAGCAGGTTCATGCCCTTCGCAGCACAGGCAGCGGCCATCACGTCGGCAGCCTGTTTCTGCTTGTCGATTTCTCCGCTGTAGGCGATGGTGGGAACGAGACGCAGGTTCTCCACCCAGTACGGGCAGTCGTACATCATCCACAGGCGTTCTTCGTACCACGGCGGGTTGAGTGTTTCCCCTTGAAACGACTTGAGAAACTCGGGAGTCTCGCTGAATCCGGCTCCCGGATTGGCGGCGAAGAATCGATCGGGAGAATGCACTGCAAATTGCCAGCAACCGGCTCCGCCCATCGAGAAGCCTCGCACACTCACACGGTCGGCATCGATGCGGTAGTTCTGCTGGGCATGGTCCAGCGCTTCCCAGACATCAACCTCCCCGGCGAACTTGAACGCATTGGAGTATCGACCGTACGGATGCAGCACAAAGGTGTCGGCTGGTTGATACTGGCCCGCACTTCGCATGCGCTGGGCGATGAACTGGGTTTCCAGCGTGCGTTCGCCCCGACCGTGGAACCAGAGGTCGCAGCGATGCTGCTGAATGCCGGAGATGGCATACGATGCGGGGATCACCAATCCGTAAGGCTGCACGGTACCGTCCAACTTGGAGCGGTAGCCCCGCACAACAAGCCCGGTCTGTTCGGTCCACGGAGCCTTCCCTTCGAGCAACTGCTTTGCCCGGCTGATTCCTTCCTTGAGCACCTCGTGGGCCTGCTTGATTTCGTTGGCCGAGTACAGCTCATTGAATTCCAGGGCCTGCTGAATTGCGCGCTGGAAGATTTCGACGTCGGGCAGCAATTGGGGAGTGCGGGCATCGCGCCGCATTCTCAGCTTGCCGATCAGATCCTGCAGTTCCTTCAGCCCCTGTTCCAGTTGCTCACGGTCCTCTTGTGGGACGTCGATGCCCGGCGGCGGAATCTGGCGGACGTTGTCGGCGTGGTTATCCGCCGGACCGTCGGCCGGGAGACTTGAAGACAGGAGCAGCAACAGGCAGACAGTCACCGAGGAGCGCAGCATGAACATGTCCTTGTGCAAGTCGTTGAAACCGGGAGACGACAATTGGTAGTCCATCACCGGCGACGACGGCAACCCACCACCTCAGTCGGCCAGCAGCTTGAGCATCGCCTGCCCCATTGCCTCGCCGATCAGAAAATACGACTCGGCATTGCTGTTCCAGTGGTATCCCTGCTTTGATGGAGAGACATCGGCCTTGCGATAAAAGGCCCTCGTGGAAACGAAGGCCACATTGCCGCGAAACTCCTCGCGTGCAGCCACTGCGGCCTGAGCTTTCATCAATGAGACCGCGCGAGGATGCGTGTCTCCATCATCGCCCATGCCGGTTTCGGCAATTACAAAAGGCAGCTTCTCCGCGCCGAGATCCTTGCGGATGTC
>JAGQPW010000190.1 GCA_020426515.1 Planctomycetaceae bacterium
TCGGCATTGCCAAAACGTCGTTGAGGGCGGTGCGGGCGTGATCGCGGTCGATCGAAACGATCTTGATCTCTTCGGCAATCATGTCGCTGGTCATCTCTCGGGGCTCCTGTCCTTTGCCGCGGGCTTCCTAGTTCCCTTGGCTGCGTTTACGTGAGGCGATCCACTTCCTCATTGATCTAATGTTACCACAATGATACCACCGTGTCAACATTTCGATACAATAGCGAGCGCATTGCGGTAGCATTGGAGTGGCTACTATGACAGGAGGAAACTCGAAATGTTTGAAATCGATGCAGAGCAGTTGAAAGCGGCGAGGATCGCGGCGTTCATGTCGCAGCGTGACCTGGCGGACGCCGCGGGCATCGCTCACGCGACGGTCAACCGTCTGGAGCGAGGGCACATCTCGGAAGCGCGGGGCATCACGGTGCGAAAGCTGGCGGCAGCTCTCGGCATCGAACCGTCAGCGTTCGCGAAACCGGCCGGCGCGAGCTAGTGCCCGGCCGGCCGGCGGATCGCCTCACTGCTAGGAACAGTGGAGCAACGCCATTGTATTCGCTCACTCGACAACGCAAATGCTGGGCTCTAGCTCGATCGACGCATATTGTGAGCGGATCGTGGGATTATTGAAGAAGTATGCCAGTCCTAATCTGCCGCAAGCGAATACCACGAAAAAGTGGAGCTTTCACTCGGTTCATCGTCCGGCGATTCACCAATCGTTTGATTGCCTTGACTCGCCCATTCCAAGCGGTGGACTCTCGCCCTCGTATCCAGCTCGATAACCCGTGCTGCCTCTGCAACTGAAGCCTGACGCACGAAATCCGACCGTGTCATTCGCTTTAGAGCAGCAGCGCGCCGGATCAGCTTCGTGGACTCAGGGTCAAGCCGAACCGAAATGACCGTATCGAGTCGTTGCGGAGTTCCGACATCAATCGGCTGGTCGCTCCAGCCCTGTTCTTTCCAATGATCGTCTGAGCATGATGGCTGAAGCGATGATGATTTCCTAGGCATTGTTCCTCCCTTGATACTGTCCGTATTTCGCAATTTCAGTTGGGCTCGACTCCCAGGCCGTGATGGGACTCCAGGCACCATAATCGTTTCGGTCACTGATAGGCTCGATGATGGCGGTAATGAACTCGCCACTTGGGATTGGCCCAATCAATTTGAGCCGACCAGGCGGATGAAGATCGGAGTTCTCGAATGCGAGCCATTGGCCGTATTCGATCAATTCGTCCACCAACTCGGGCGCGATGTGTCGAGCAACGTGAGCTTCGTTTTCGTCGTCCCATGACAGCGCTTCGATCAGTGGTCGACGTGGTCGACGTGGTCGCCGGGGAGACACTTCTGCGAAATCCCTACCTACGTATTACACTCTGTAATACAGAAACGCAATAGTCCAAGTGCTACGGAGAGCGACACGTGCCACCAGCAAAAAAGACCTCAAATGCCAAGAGCGGCATACGCGTCGAAACATTCTTGCTCTGTGACGTTGCCCGCATCCAGCACGGTAAGTTGTACATCATTGGCGGAGGATGGGAGCGCCTCGCTGTGAAAGAGATCCCAACCAAGTCCGAGTTTGATATTGCAATTAGAATCCTCGTTCCAAGATCGATGCTTGCGAAGCCGCTTGAATTGAAGGTTTCGTTTACAGACGACGCGGGCGATATCGAAGGCGACTCAGATACCGTGAAAATGGAAATGCCTGCGCAGACGCCGGCGAATGTAGATCTTCTTGCACTGAACTATTGCTTTCACGCTGAGATGACGTTCGGAAAGTTTGGCACATTCGGATGCAATATGGAGGCCAATGGAAAATTGGTTGATCGGATTGAGTTCCATATCGTTTCGCGCTCTGAGGCTGCTGCTGAAATCGCTCGACTTGGATAAAATCGCCTGGTAGAGCCGATGTTTGGGAGCAACTGAAAGTAATCGCTTCAAATTGTGACTTAAGGGAAGATCATTTCGGTCACGCTAGGCAATTCATTGCCGCCGATTCCGATTCTATCTCGAGTGTACGAATGCGGTTGCCGATGCGGTCGCCAGGCGATGTTGGATTCAAGTACAACGACGAAGTCAACTGCAATGTTTCTACTGATAAAAGGAGGAGGAAGCAACGATGAGTGACGAACTTTGGCGCTTTCGCGAAGAACTTGATCATCTCGGATGGAACGTGGGCGACACAGCATATTCAACCAACGGAAGCCTATTGACACTTCGAGAGACGCCCTACACCTCGAATGTTGCGGGCATGAGGACGCTCACGATTGCCGGCCCGACTGTTGACGAGGCGATTCGATCGTTCCTGGATGAATTGGTCGACGTCACGTTGGCTTATCCGGTGAGCCACGCCTCCGCTTACTGGATCGAGCACCGGGGCCCATCGGGGCCCTATAGATTCCTCGTCAAGCCCATACATCCACGAAAAGGTGAAGACCAGGACATCTGGGAGGTCTTCGTCGATCAACCCGACGCGCAACGGTTCTTTGACGCCCTCGGAAAGGACACCGTTCTGTCCATACGTCGTGGAAGTGCTCGGCTAACAAACGTCGACGAGCGACGGAAAAGGAACTACTAGCGCCTTCGAAAGGGCGAACACCATGGAGACATCTGACTGGATCCTTGTAGTCGCGTCTGTGGTGATCGGGCAGCTGGCGCTGCTGGTCATAGAGCTGTTGCGCGGGCAGCTGGAGCGACGGCAACGCCGAATCGACCGACGGATTGACTTTGCTAGGGAGTCGCTAATCGGGCTACAAGACTCGATCGAGAACGTTATGCGCCTCATGTACGAAGCCCACGCTTATCGTCAGGGCATCGAGCCTGTTCCTTCCGAGCTATCCCGAGAGCACAGCATCGCGATGGGCAATGTGCGTCGGTATTCATCTCGCGTCGACGACGACCGAGTCCGCACCGACGTCCTTGTCGTAATGGATGGCGTAGGAGCTGCGATGCGGCAACACTACGCGACAGCAGGCTATCCCCACGAGGCTGGAGCGACGCTAAGCGCGCTCGAAGCACCTCTGAATCGAATAAACAATCGCATCGGTGAACTCTTACGTTCGAACTGATTTGTCCAGAGTGGACATGCCTATATGTTGCGGCGAGTCTAGGGCATCTGGTCACCTAAGATATGGCAGAGATCTGGGTTATTGCTTGATCCTGAGCGCTCGATATATTTCGGCTCTATATTGCTGTCTGAGGAGACCGTCGTCGCGAAAGACCGAATTGCTCAACCCGGTGAGGGAGGCAGCCACTTCACGCAAGGCTTGTTTGGAGGGAATAGAACGGAAGAGGCGTGCCACGAGGTAGACAGGCAATGGTACGTAATAGACCTGCTGCCAGACCCTTCCTGCAAGGTCGCGATATGTCCCAACGGCACGCTCTCCATATTCGCGGCTATGCCCGTCTTCAGCAACGTAGACGTTCGCATAATAGTGGATGGCGTGAACGATCTCTCCTCGAAGTTTTTGCCATTCGACAAGTGGTTCGATCGCGAATTTGGAGATGATCTGACCTGCTACGAAGATAATTACGCCTGCTATGACCGTGCTGTCTACTTCGCCCATCTTCCAACCCAATTAGCTGATCGCGAATCTGAATCAGGTTGAAATGCATCTAATTCGTTGGTCGTGATCGTACTCATAGCTTGTGTCCGATTCAGCAGAGCCAATTTGGCGCCGGATAATTCACGTTTTGTGGCAGATGGAACGCATTTCGGAACACAATCGAAAGCTGTTTTGGTCAAACCGAGCAGAGGACCAAGGTAAAAGCCCCAAGATTAGGGAGTTTTTTTGGAGCGGGAGACCGGACTCGAACCGGCGACATTCTGCTTGGAAGGTATATCTGACTCGATTTTGGCTCATATGTTCTTTTCACATCTGATTCGTTTTGACAAGGATTCACGCGATAGTTTCAGTTGGGAAGCGGCTTCTTCGTTGGGTATAATGCGGTTTCATACGTCTTCACGTGGCTAGGCACGGCAGCGTGCGGGCAGCGCAACGCGTTGGAGGACTCAAAAAGTGGCGATCAATCGACGTGTTGACAGAGCCGGCAAGGTGGTCGGCTGGCAAGTCGTCATTGAAAAGCGCGATCCGGTTTCACGCCGGCGATCACGTCAGGTTGTGGGCACGTTTCGAACCAAGAAGGAGGCTGAGCGGGAGGAACGCGAGGCGCTGGTTCGCCGTGACGGCGGAACGCTGGTCGATCCCACGCGTCAAACGGTTGGCGACCTTCTGGATCGATGGCACGAAACCAAAGAAGGAACAATCTCGCGCAACGCCTGGTCTGACTACGGAGACGCCATAAGGCTGCATTTGAAGCCGGCCATCGGAGAGGTGAAGGCGCAAGAGCTTCGACACGCTGATGTGCAAGAGCTCGTCAACTCATGGCGCGGAAAGCCAAAGATGGGAGCCCGCCTGGTGCATCGATGCGTCTCGGTGATGCGCCAAGCCTACGCCCAAGCGATCCGGGAGCACATCGTCGTAGCGAATCCCGTTGTGGGCATTCAATTGCCATCGATCGCTGCTCGGCGCCAACTTTCTGTATGGACACCTGACGAGGTAGCCGCCTTCCTTGAGTCGGCAGCGGGCGATAGCCTCGAACCACTGTGGCATCTGTTGGTCTTGGAAGGAATGCGAAGATCCGAGGCGCTCGGACTTCGATGGGCTGATCTCAATTGGCAAGCGGACGGCAAGGTAACCGCGCACATCGTACAGACAGTCGTTCCTGATCGTGCCGATCGCGGCCAACCCATGATCGTTGGTCGAACCAAAACCGCCGCCGGCGCCCGCGCGGTGCTGCTTACCACTGAGACTGTCCAGTTGCTCCGAATACACCGCAATGGCCAAAAGCTCATTCGTCTACGACGCGGCGACGATTGGAACCCAGGCGATTTGATCGTCTGCACATCCGTCGGGACACCCGTGAATCCGGCGAATGTGGCGCGGTCACAACGCATCATCATGGCCGGCGCCGGAGTTCCAGAGCTGACAACCCACGACCTACGACATACGGCCGCGACAGTCATGCTCCTGGAAGGCGTGCCGATCAAGATGGTGTCGGAGAAACTCGGCCACGCAAGTGTGATGATCACGTTGGACACGTATGGCCACATTGCGCCGAACATGCAGGAGGCCGCCAGTGCGGCCATGGACGCCGCGCTAGCCCGTGGTCGGGCTGCCCTAAAATCAATGGAACTAGGTTGATATTGGTCGCAAACATGTGGTAAACTTCGTGCATCTGAAGTGTCCTCGTGACCGCGTCTCCGTTGGTGGAGTTCCGGTTGGCGATGACGAACCGCTTCAGCGCGACAACCGATAGGCGAGCTGATGCCGCCATCCTCGAGCCCGGTCAGACGGGTTCGATGATGGCGGCTTTTTTTGTTCCCGAAGGAGCCACCCACATGGATACCCAGGAGCTCGATCGAATCCCGCTCTCCAAAGCCGCCAAGCGCATTGGAGTTCACACAGACACGTTGCGGCGCCGGCTCGAAGGTTCCGACGTGACGCTTTTCGAGGATCCGCGCGACCTGAGACGCAAGCTCGTCAGGCTGGATGATCTTGATCGGATCTTTGCGACTCGTCCGATCGACCGGAAGTTGGGGTGATGAATATGCCGTCGATCGCTGAGACATCGAATGAAGTATCAGATTTCATGACCCCAAAGGAATTCGCGCGGCTTACCGGGGTCAGCGCGGCCCAAGTCTCGGTCATGTTGTCCGAGGGCAGGCTTCCGGTTCGCGCGGTCCGCATCGGTCGGCTCTGGAGAATCCCTCGTGCGGACTACGAAGCGTGGAAATCAGGTCGAGACCAATAACGACATAACGGCGATGCCGGCGCACCGTATCGGCATGGCGCGCCGGCCTCTAAGGAGCAGTGACCTTGAACTCAATTATAGTCGATTTTCGGATCGGGGATGGCATAGATGCACCCCGATGATCGCAACCGTTCAGCGCAATTGGAAGCCGCCGAATGGATTCTCCATCGCGCGTGGGGCGCTGGACGCAAGTCGCCTGGTCAGCATTCCGGCCTCCTGGCAGCCGCGTTCGGAGACCCGCACGCTTCACTGCTTTTCTGCGAGTTCATGCGCTGGGCGTATTCAAAGCACGATCCACTTTACGAAGTGAATCTATCTGCGGGTCAGCTAGAGATGGCGACCGGCCTGACGCCGAAGCGGCAAAGGGAGGCAATGAAGCCGCTCATTGCCCTCGAAATTGTCAGCCAAAGGCGAGCTGGTTCGCGCGGCAAGAACCATTACCGCATCAACTACCAGAGGGCAAGGCATTACCTCGATCTGACCGAGGGAATGTCAATCTCTGAGACTGCTCCCATTCTTGCGCTGATGCAGAACGAACCAGGTTTGTCATTCGCCGACGCGTATTCCAGGGTCATCGAGCTGAGCAAACTTCGCCGATCGAAGCGGCAGGGTCGCGAGGTTCAGTTAGGCCAAAAGGTCGCAACTGAAATCACCGGTCAGTTAAGCCAAAATGTCACAACTGAAATCGATACGAACACGCCAGTTGAGACGAAAAGGCAGTTCTCGAACGGACAAAACGGCACTACTGAAGTGCCAAAAGGTAACTTCGCAAACTGCCGAAATGGCACTAGTGATGTGACCTTTCGGCCCAACTCATTAAACGGATTAACAACGGATGAATTCAACAGATCAAAAATTGATCAAGAGAATGGATCAACTCCTGCGGAGTTGCCCGGCGAGCAAAGCTCACCGGGTGGGCCAGAGATCTCCGATTTGAATTCATCGTTTGGTTCCGCGAATCCAGTCCCGAGCGAGAGTTGGTACCGATCGATTGCGGAGGCGTTTGGCAGTTCCGACGCCGCGGCTCTTGAAGCGTTTGACCGGCTACTGAGTGACATCGAGACGTGGTCTGAAGGAGATCGGGCGGTTGCCATCGTTC
>JAGQPW010000191.1 GCA_020426515.1 Planctomycetaceae bacterium
CGTCGTAGCCGCCGAATTTGTATTCGTGCAGCATCTTGTTGATTCGCATTTCGATGCGGGTCAACTCGCCGCCCTGGTCGGGCGTGACGAATGTAAATGCGCGTCCTTTGTGCTGAGAGGACATGCGTCCGGTTCGCCCCACGCGGTGCACGTAGTCATCGTGGTATTCGGGGATGTCGAAATTCACGATGTGCGAGATGCCGCTGATGTCGATTCCACGACCGACCACATCGGTCGCCACAACGAGTCGGGCTTCACCGGACCGCAGCTTCTTCATCACCTTGTCGCGTGTGCGCTGAGGCAGGTCGCCGTGGATGGCTTCGACGTCCGGGAGCACCCGTTTCACGCGGTTGTAGATGTCGTCGGCCCCGCGCTTGGTGCGGCAGAAGACGACGACCTGTTTGGGGCGTTCTTTGGCCAGCAGCTTCATCAGCAGGCCGAACTTTTTATTCCCTTCGACGGTACAGTAGAACTGTTCGACATTGTCCGTAGCGACGTTGTCGACAGACAGGTCGACCCGCTGCGGATCGTTCATGTACCGCAGCGCGAGACGCTCAACGGGCTCCGGCAATGTGGCCGAGAGGAGCAGCGTTTGACGTTCTTTGGGGCAGCGTCGGAGGATCTTCTCGATCTCGGGGCGGAAACCGATGTCGAGCATGCGGTCTGCTTCGTCGAGCACGGCGATGCGGAGCTTGCTTAGATCGAGCGTGCCCCGCTGCAGATGGTCGATCACCCGGCCGGGAGTTCCAATGACGATCTGCGGGCCGTTGGCCAGAGCGGTCATCTGTGGTCGGAGCGGCTTGCCGCCGACCAGCAGGATCGGTTCGGTGGGATACTCTGCAGAGAGCCGTCGGCATTCATTCGCGACCTGTTCGCCCAACTCCCGGGTGGGGGAGAGGACGAGTGCCTGAACCTCCGGCTTCGTGAGGTCGATCGTCTCCAGAATCGGAATCACGAACGCCGCGGTTTTCCCCGTTCCCGTTCGTGCCTGACCGATGGCATCCTTTCCGGTCAGGGCGACGGGGATAAAGTGGGCTTGAATGGGGGTTGCGTACGTGAAGTTGACGCCACGAATGGCCCGCCTCATGCGTTCGCTTAGTCCCAGGTCTTCGAAAGGTGTTTCTTCTTGTATTTCAGATTGCTTCACTTCGGACTTCATAGTGTCTTTCATGGGGCCGATTCCCAGTGGAGACGAATTCGAGAGAGCGACTCACTCGATTTGGACTCCTGCCTTGGGGGGTGGCCTACAGGTATTGGTTGATCAGGTTCTCGACCCACTCCTGCCGTCCGCTTTCGTTCGGGGCGGCTTCGCCCTTTTCGAGCATGTAGGCTTCGAGGTCGGCCAGCGTCGCGGTGCCCTCTTCAATTTTGGCACCGATGCCGGAGTCGTAACTGCGATAACGTTGTTTGACGAAGTCACTCAGCACACCATCGGCCCGGATGGCCGCTGCGATTTTCGTCCCGCGGGCAAATGCATCCATCCCACCGATGTGGGCATGGAAGAGGTCGATCGGGTCAAAACTTTCCCGGCGGACCTTGGCATCAAAATTCGTTCCGCCGCTTCCCAGTCCACCCTGCTCGAGGATGACCAGCATGATCTGGGTGGCGAGGTAAATGTCGGTGGGGAACTGGTCGGTATCCCACCCCAGCAGCAGATCGCCGGTGTTCGCATCGATGGAGCCCAGGGCATTGTGAATGCGGGCGTACTCCAGTTCATGCATCATCGTGTGACCCGCCAGAGTGGCGTGGTTGGTCTCGATGTTCAGCTTCACAATGCCATCGAGGCCATTGCGTCCAATAAAGTTCAGGCAGGCTGCGGCATCAAAGTCGTATTGGTGCTTGGTCGGTTCCTTGGGCTTGGGCTCGAACAGGAACTGTCCGGTGAAGCCGATGGACTTGGCATAGTCGTGCGCCATATGCATGAAACGGGCCAGATGATCGAGCTCCCGTTGCATGTCGGTGTTGTACAGATTGTGGTAGCCCTCGCGGCCTCCCCAGAAAACATAGTTCTCGCCACCCAGTTCGTGGGTGACTTCCAGCGCCTTTTTGACCTGTGCCGCTGCGAACGCGAACACATCGGCATTGCAACTGGTCGCAGCCCCGTGCATGAAGCGCGGGTGGCTGAACATATTGGCGGTGCCCCACAGGAGCTTGATGCCGGTTTCAGCCTGCTTGTCCTTCAGCTTGGCGGCAATCTGGTCGAGTACAGCGTTGGTTTCCCGCAGAGTGCTGCGTTCGGGGGCAATGTCCCGGTCGTGCCAGCAGTAGTACGGGGCACCGAGCTTGCTGATGAATTCGAAGGCGACATCAACCCGCTTGAGGGCGTTCTCAACGGAATCGCTTCCATCGTCCCAGGGCCGGACGAGGGTGGCGGCTCCAAACGGATCTGTCCCGTTGCCGCGGAACGTGTGCCAGTAGCAGACGCTGAAGCGGAGCAGATCCCGCATCGACTGCCCTTCAACAACTTCCTCTGGGTTATAGTGCTTGAAGGCCAGGGGGTTCTTGGACTTCGGGCCTTCAAACTGAATTTTGCTGACTTCAGGGAAGAATTCGGCCATGGTCGGGGAGGTCGTATGCAAGTCTGGAGAGCGTTTGGATTCGACAAGAACCCGATAGTCTAACGGAACTTACAGTGCAGGCAAAGCATGCGTCTTGCTCGATGCACCCCGGCCTGAGCCCGGGTGGTCCGAACCCTTCCCCCGGACTGATCCTCAGTTTAGACTGCCATTCATGAGTCAACTCAAATGCGATGATCCAGTGTTTCTGCATACGCGGCGAGAAGCGTTGCTGATTCTGGCAGTCTGGGCTGCGTGCCTGTGTTGGGTGGTGCCCTACTGTGCCACCTATGGATACCGGCCTCTGCCGGAAGGGACAGAGCCCGAGCTGGTTCTGGGGATGCCCGGCTGGGTGTTCTGGGGGGTGGCTGTTCCCTGGGGGGCGGCGTCGCTTGCCAGCCTCGCGATGTGCCTGTTTGTCATTCAGGATGATGATCTCGGTGAAGCTCCCGAGTCGCGACACGACACTTCGGAGAGTGCGGTATGACCTGTTGCCTGTTGGCTGTTGGCTCCAATGCCGCGCTTGTCACTTTTCTGGTCTACACGGCCGCAGTGTTTGTCATTGCCTGGGCAGCCAATCGAATGCTGACCGGCAAGGCGTTCCTGAGTGAGTATTTTCTGGGGAGCCGCAGTCTGGGGATGTGGGCGTTTGCCCTGACTTTTGCCGCGACGAGCGCCTCGGGCGGAACGTTTACCGGCTTTCCGGCCAAGATTTACTCTCATGGCTGGATTCTGGCTCTGTGGATCGCCAGCTATATGGTGGTTCCAATTTGTACGATGGGGTTTGTGGGCAAGCGGATCAATCAGCTGGCCCGTCGCTGTGGGGCCATTACCGTCCCCGACTTGCTGCGTGACCGATTTGGCAGTCCGGCGTTCGGATTGATCGCAACGGCGCTGCTGGTCTTTTTTATGGCGTTCAATCTCGTGGCCCAGTTCAAGGCGGGGAGCACGATTCTCAAGACGCTGATTCTGGATGTACCGCTTTATGGCTGGTGTGTGCACCAGTTGCAGGTGTTTGGCCAGCAGCATGCAGACAGCGTCTGGATGGCTTTTCTGGGGCCGCACGCCGTTGTGGACTGGGGCTACCTGATGTGCCTGGTTCTGTTTGGAGTGGCTGTCATTGCTTACACGACGTATGGCGGCTTCCGGGCTGTGGTCTGGACGGACGTAATGCAGGGCGTTGTGATGGTCATTGGCGTCCTGATTATGCTCCCACTGGCCCTGTCGCAGGTGGGAGGGTTGTCCAATGCCACACGCCAGTTGGCCAAAATGACTCCGCCGCGAATTGTTTCGCTGGATTTGCGGTGGGAGCAGCCCGCGAGTGAAGAGTACCGTCTGCCTCGCGAGACGTGGCTGAAATCTGGTGATCAGCCCCCTCGCATTTTTTGGACGACGGAAGGCATCATCGTTCCTGCCGGGGCGGTTGAAATGGCGGACGTGAAGGGGATGGAAGTGACGTCCACCGATGAATGTCAGCGTGTGCAGCAGCAAATGGAGTTCGATTCCGCCGAGGTGGCCGCCGCTCGCGTGGTGGAGGAATATCAGTACGGAATGGCCAAAAACCAGGGAGGCAGCTATGTGACCGGGCCCGGCCCGATGCGTGGCGATGCGGATGGGTTCTTGCCGCTGGGTGTTGCTGTTTCCTTCTTTTTCATGTGGGCGATCAGTGGAACGGGGCAGCCTCAGTACATGGTGCGGCTGATGGCCTTCAAGGATGCCCGGACACTGCGTCGGGCCATTATGACGGTCACCCTGTATTTTGGCGTGATCTACTTTCCGCTGGTGATCATCTTTTGTTGTGCCCGGGTCATGTTGCCTGGCCTGGACCACGATCCAGACTCCATTATGCCCCGGATGGCAGTCCACCTGACGACGAATGTCGGGCATGGCTGGCTGGCTGGCCTGCTGATTGCAGCGCCATTCGCCGCGGTGATGTCCACCGTCGACAGTTTTTTGCTGGTGGTTTCTTCATCGCTCGTGCGGGATGTCTGGCAGCGAAATATCGACCCTGATGCTTCGGAGAAGACGATCAAACGGATGAGCTACTGGACAACGCTGGTGATTGGGTTGATCGCGCTGCTGGGGGCAGTGAATCCACCGCGATTTCTGCAGGATATTATCGTCTATGTCGGGAGTGGCCTGGCAGCGGCGTTTCTGGTGCCCGTGGTGGCG
This sequence comes from Planctomycetaceae bacterium, assembly GCA_020426515.1. GTDB lineage: Bacteria > Planctomycetota > Planctomycetia > Planctomycetales > Planctomycetaceae > JACKHO01. Next base: position 4,728 of record JAGQPW010000191.1, read on the forward strand.
GCGTTGTACTGGCCGCGGTCGAATTCTGTGGGCTGCATTGCGGGGATGTTGGGGGGATTTGGGGCCCATTTGGGGATGCATATCTGGGGGATGTTGCTGCCGGGCGGAAAATTCGTTGAGCCGTACCTGCTGTTTGGCCTGTCGCCAGTTCTGATTGGGCTGACTTCGTCGCTTGTGGCGACAATTCTGCTGACGCTGGCCACTCGTCCTCCTTCGGAAGACCTGGTTCGTCGATTCTTTGCCCGTCCGGGCGCTCCAGTGGCTTGAGCAAAAACTTCAATTCTTCTACAACTCCCGGCTTGAAGTCTCGTGCAGCGCTGGGAAGTCCGGTGTCTGTGCGGGTTGAAGTTGAAGTCAGGAGACCCGAACCTTGTTCGAGATTTGCCTCGAACAAGACCCAGAAGGGGGTTTGGTCGCAAACCGAACGCCCTTGGGGATCGCGGTGTCTTGTCCTTGCAAGGCCATGTCAGTCCGCTATACTCCGCGGCTTGCCATCGGCCGGGTGATCGCTAGCGTAGCTCAACGGCAGAGCACCGGTTTTGTAAACCGGCGGTTGTGGGTTCAAATCCCTCCGCTAGCTCTTGTCGAAGACGTCGCAAGACTTGAGGGAGTGTACCCAAGCGGCCAAAGGGGACAGACTGTAAATCTGTTGGCTCATGCCTTCGGAGGTTCGAATCCTCCCGCTCCCAATTAAGGCGGTCCGGTTCGGCAAAAAAAACAAAAACACCTTTGCGGGTGTAGCTCAACGGTAGAGCCCCAGCCTTCCAAGCTGGTTGTGAGGGTTCGATTCCCTTCACCCGCTCTTGCGTGGCTGGGAAAGTGATTTTTCGGCGACGAATTGATTTTGATGGGTGCTGGGTTGCCAGTGGCTCATTATTGCTGCTGTAGCTCAGTTGGTAGAGTGCGTCCTTGGTAAGGACGAGGTCGTGGGTTCGAGTCCCACTAGCAGCTTACCGGTGTGTTGCCGGTTCTGTCATGTTGGCGTTGGCAGGAAGTTTTGACGTGCTGCGGCGCCCCTGAGTTTTGAAACGCGGCTTGGCGCCGCAAACAAGTAGAGCCCAATTTTTCGGGCGAGTTCACAGTAAACAGTTAGACGGAGAGTTGGAGCGCTAGTCATGGCGAAGGAAACTTTTCAACGTACAAAGCCGCACGTCAACGTGGGTACTATCGGCCACATCGACCACGGCAAGACAACCCTGACGGCATCGATTTTGGCGGTGCAGGCGACTAAGGGACTGGCAACTCCGATTGCCTACTCCGAAGTGGCCAAGGGGGGAACCGTTCGCGACGAAACCAAGACGGTGACCATCGCCGTCAGTCACGTGGAATACGAGAGCCCCACCCGGCACTACGCCCACATCGACTGTCCTGGTCACGCCGACTATATCAAGAACATGATCACCGGTGCCGCTCAGATGGACGGCGCGATTCTCGTGGTTTCGGCTGCCGACGGCCCGATGCCTCAGACTCGTGAGCACATCCTGCTCGCCCGCCAGGTGAACGTGCCTGCTCTGGTTGTGTTCTTGAACAAGTGCGACCTGGTCGACGACGAAGAACTGCTCGAGTTGGTTGAGATGGAAGTTCGCGACCTGCTCAACAAGTACGACTTCCCCGGCGACGATGTGACCATCATTCGTGGGTCCGCAAAGCCCGCCCTGGACAACCCAGGCGACGCAACGGCGAATGCCTGCATCGGCCAGTTGATGGACGCTCTGGATGCCGACATTCCCGAGCCAGACCGTGAAGCTGACAAGCCATTCCTGATGGCGATTGAAGACGTGTTCTCGATCGAAGGTCGCGGAACTGTGGTCACCGGTCGTATTGAACGCGGCGTGATTAAGGTTGGCGAAAAGGTGCAGATCATCGGTCTGCGTGATACCCAGGAAACGACC
>JAGQPW010000192.1 GCA_020426515.1 Planctomycetaceae bacterium
CCTTTCACTTCGAAATGGGCGGGAATAGCCACAAGGCGTTGATCTATTCCCTTCTAGCAGCAGAGCAGGCGAAGACACAGTTCGCACTCAACGTGGCACTGGAGAAATACCGTACTGCTAAAGCCCTATCTCACACGGGATCAAATCACATTCAATACCGTGTTCTGTCGGGGATGGGGCACGCGCTCTTGCTGTCCGGGCGATATCAAGATGCTTATGACACATTGGAGAGTGCTGCCACACACGCCAACAATGAGCGAGACAGGATCAAGACTAAAGCTCGACAAGGAGAAATTATTTACAAGACACGTTCGTTGAATGAAAGTACACAAGCACTCGAGCAATTGCTGTTCGAACTTGGTTATCCCATTCCACGGGGACAACTGCAAACATTAATTGAGATCACAATTTCTTCCGTGCAACTAAAGTGGTTGAATTTGCGACGTCCCAATAAACTGTCAGAATGTAAGCCGGACTGGAAGACCGATCTGACGATACGGATTCTAATGCAGGTTTGCTATCCAACTCTCTTTTCAGATGGCATGAAGGCATTGTGGGCGAGCAAGAAGGCCCTGAGACTAGCCAGCAACCGTTCGAGTGACGCGATATTATCGTCTGCGCTCTCGATAGAGTCGCTGGTCTCCAGTCGATTTCTTCCGCGTCTTCAACGGATCCAGTCCTTATCAAATCAGGCCATTCAACTTGCTCACGATCTGAATGACAATGCCCTCACAGCAGAGGCATGGCACTTGCAAGCCGCTTCAGTGGGTGCTTTGGCACCCAGCCAGGGACGCAAATCATCCGAGGAGGCGATACAGCGGTATCATCAACTTGGGGATGCCTGGCGGCTCACGTATGGTCATGCATTCTTGGCGATCATCCAGTCCTATCTTGGTGAGTTTGCGGAGTGTATTGCGGGATCGCAAAAGGCATTTGAATCGGCGATCTCGTATGGCCAACACCGTTTGGCTCAGACCGTTCTTAAGCCTTGGGCCACAGCGACGGGCGGACGCCTGCGATTTGATGAACTGAAATCCCAAGTAATAGTCGTGACTGACGACCTGCAGTCCACAGTGTTGCTCAATGTGGCCGAGAGTATTTGGCATCGACATCACGCCCGAACTGCCGAATCGCTCGTTTCGGCGGAGCTCGCGTTTTCGATCATGAGGGATTATTGGCCTTTCAGCCCGCTGGTAAGCGTAGCTTATCCAAATCTCGTCCAGTCACTTCGCCATCATGCCGATGCTGTGCAAGAACGGGATCCCAAACAAAGCGAACGGATCAGAACGAGGGCTCTGAAGCTCGCGAGACGAGGTGTTCTTGTTCAAAGAATCGCGAGGTTGGACCTTGCCTATGCACTGAGAGAGTTGGGCCAATGCTATGCCGATATCGGAAAGATCGGAAAGGCTCATAAGGTGGTATTGAGAAGCTGCCGAGTCGCAGTAGAGCGGAACGCCAATTACGAGCACGCTCAATCACTGTATGTCTATGGGAGACTCTCTGAGAAGTTAAGAATACCTGAGGCCTCTCGCCAAATTCAGGAAGCGGAACGGCTTCTCGCCGGATTTGAATCTCAGATCGATGAAGCCATTCGGAGACAACAAGAAATCACTTGAGTAAATCTGAGGTAAACCGAAAGTCTCACGGCGCGGTTGAATCTGTCCTTCTCGGCTGGGATTTGGTGGCTTCGAGACTGATCGCTTGAGCTGCTTCGTGGCGAGAGGGGGAGCTATTGTCAATTGTTGTGTTCTACGAATCTGGATTAGGCGGCGGATTCTTGCTGGAGGAGGCCGTCTTTGAAGGAACGTCCTTCGATGACGTGGAGGATTTGCTGGTGGCCTCGTAGGCGTCTCCAGCGTTTCTCTGCGGACTGGGCGAGTTTGAACATCATGGCCAGACTCGTTCGTCTGGTGCCGTTGCCTTTGGTCCGTTTGTGTCTTAAGCGAATCGTGGCGAAGGTGGACTCGATCGGATTCGTCGTTCGTAGGTGACACCACTGCTCTGCCGGGAAGTCGTAGAACGTGAGTAACACGTCCCGGTCTTTCTTGAGGCACTCACACGCGGCGTGATACTTCGCTTCGTATTTTTCCAGGAAGTGGTCGAAGGCCCGATTCGCATCGTCCCGTGTCTCGGCATTCCAGATCTCGTGCAGGTCGGACTTGGCTCGGGGTTGAACACTCTTGGGAAGTTTATTCAGTACATTGGCCGTCTTGTGAACCGTGCAGCGTTGCTCTTTGGTTTCGGGGGAGACTTTTCTCAGAGCCGCCCAAAAGCCTAATGCTCCGTCGGCGATGGCGAGCTTCGGTGAGATCTCCAGCCCTCGATGTTTGAGGTCAAGCAGCACATCACTCCAGCTTGACTCGCTTTCTCGATAGCCATCCTGAATGGCCAGGAGTTCTTTCTGGCCATCACGTGTGGCTCCCATCACCACGAGCATGCACTGCTTCTTGTTCGCATCATCTTCCAGGCGAACGTTGACATAGATGCCGTCAGCCCAGATGTAAACGTACTCCTTGCCGGTCAGGTCACGTTTGGTCCACTCCTCGTATTCCTGGCTCCAGGTCTCTTTGAGTTTGACGATCACATTCGCGCTGAGTCCCTTGGCTTGTTCACCCACAAGAGCCTGCAACGCTTCTGAGAAATCCCCTGTGGAAACTCCCTTGAGGTACAGCCAGGGGATGAGTTCCTCGATTGCTTTGGACTTCTTCAAATACGGCGGCAAGACACTCGGCGAGAAGACGACACGGTTCTCTTTGTCGGGTGACTTGTCGCGAACGCGAGGCTGCCTGACTTCGAGGGGACCGGCTCCGGTCAGGATCTCACGAGCCGGGAGTTTGCCGTTGCGAACGACCTGACGCCGTCCCTGATTATCCAGACGGCTGGCATGAGTCGCAATGAACTCATCGACCTCGGCATCGATCGCGGCCTGCAACATGCGCCTGGCTCCTTCTCGGACAATCTCATCAAGCGGGCTTCGTGATTCCAGGTTCGCTCGAAACGCGAGCACCTCCGGATCCACATTCTCACCAATCACAAGGTCGTCGACTGGTGCTTTGGCTGTCACTCTCGTACTCTGACTCATGGCGTACTCCGATGCCCACTTCGGGCGGCTGAAAGGTGATAGATTCAGCAGGATACGCCACCTCTTTCCATTTCAACAGAACACAACTTTTGAGAATATCTCCGATTTGTGAGAAGATGGGCGTAACCAGGGGGACTGGTGAAGTCATATTCTTTCGAGGGAGTGAGCCATGGAAGGCCGTGTTGAGCAGCTTCGGGAAAGATTGCGGGCGTTGTTGAAGGAGACCGCCGAGGTCTCGGCGGAGATTCAGAAACTGGATGGCTCGCAGGCCAAGGTGCCGCATGATTCGCAGATTGAGGACGCCGCCCATGAGACGGGGAAAGAACTTTCCCGGATGATTCCGCAGTCGCGGGTTCGGGAAGTCGCCTTGGCCAGGGCTTCGCAGGCTGGTTGTCCGACCTGCGGCGAGTTATGCCATCCTCGAAGGTCCTTCAACTCGATTGATGGTCCGGTCGAAACGCTGGAACCGAAGGCCTATTGCCCTCGCTTTCGACCTTGTTTCCTTGTTCAACGACCGCGGGCTGAACCTTCTTCCTCCCTCATCGGTCGGCGGCCAGCCCTTGCTTCCCTCAGCGTCTTCGACTGGGCCTCGACGCTCGTGAACTGACGCCGGGGCTGGTCAAGAAGATCGTCTACTCCGGAGCGGAGTGCCGTTCGGAAAAGGCGGCCGAGGCGAACTTGCTCCACATCGGTGATTGCCATGTCTCCGCCAAGACCATCGAACGGGTCTTGCACGATGTCGGCTCAGAGTTGAAGGATCTGCGGAATGTTCCTCCCAGTCGCTTGCCGAAGTCCCTGGTGCCGCCGCCACCAGCGGGACCGCCGCCATTGGCCATCGTCATGTTTGACGGCGGTCGCATGATGACGCGCCAGCCCGGCCACGGCTCGGGTGTTCACGAGCAGGCGTGGCGGGAGACGAAGAACGCCAGCCTCGAAAGCATGACCCATCAGGCCCATGATGGGGATCCCCGTCCTGATTTCCCAGCCTGTTTTGCGGATCCGAAACATGTGGCCGAGATCGTGGGAACGGCAGCATTATCGGTCCCGGGGCCGCAGGCGGCCATCGAAAAAAAGACCGATGACGACGCCGACGCTCAGAAAGACACCGCTCCAAAACGTCTGGTGCGAACCTGTCTGAGCAGCCTCGACAACTCGAAGGACTTCGGCCTACAAATGAGCCGCGAAGCGAAACGCCGTTGCCTGGATCAGGCCGCCCACAAAGCGTTCATCGGCGATGGCTTGCCTGCCAACTGGGCCATCTGGAAGAAACATTTCCGGACCTTTGTCCCGATTCTGGACTTCATGCACGCCGTGGAATATCTCTACGCGGCCGCCCTTGTCATGTTTGCGGACGATGCTCAAGCGGCTTGGGCTTGCTACCTGCGTTGGTCGCAACAATGTTGGTCCGGTCACGTAGGAGCCGTGATCCCCGAATGGAAAACATGGCTGGAAGAACACGATCTGCAGCCGGACCAGACGCTCGAAGAGATGCATCCGCACAAGGCCGTCTCCAATGCTCACCGCTATCTCAGCAACAATGCCTCACGGATGCACTACGCGGCGTACCGCACACAAGGGCTTCCCGTGACCAGCGCCCCCATGGAGTCGCTGGTCAAACAGATGAATCTGCGCGTCAAAGGGACCGAAATGTTCCGGAACGACGAGCCCCAAGGAGGCGAAGCCATCCTCCAAATCCGCTCCGCCGCCCTCTCCGACGACGGCCGCCTCAAGACCTACCTAGCCAATCGACCCGGCTCCCCCTTCACCCGCAGAACCACCGCCAAAGCCTACAAACCCCTCAATTGCTGACGTGCACGCCCTGAGACGGCAGCGATTCAGATCGGGATCTCCACTCATCGAGAATCTTGAAATACTACTTGAAAGATTCCTGTGACCCGTGTTTGCCGAACCAGTGGTCCTTGGCGTCGATTCGCACGCGTGCTTGCCCGGTCGGGTTGTGAAGTCCGTATTTGGGGATCGTTCTCTTTGGCATCGCAGAACCTCCAATTCACTCATTGTGGTAATTGAGTGGTAGTTGGGCATGCTGCGCTGCCATTTGCAGGTGGATGCAAGTCGCGTCCCTGCAGTGAGTTAGAAGTGCCTCCACTAGGACTCGAACCTAGAACCTACTGATTAAGAGTCAGTTGCTCTACCAATTGAGCTATAGAGGCAAGTTGTTTACCAGAAACGGGTTACGTCAACAGTGTCGTCAGCAGATCGCCTTGTTTACAGTAATTATACTGGACGCATGTCCAGTGAGTCGTGCAATACGGGTTGCAGCCGCAGAGCACGGTCAATCGTCAAAACTGTGTGAAGGAATTGAACGACATGGCGAAGTCTACGAGAGCGAGAGCCAAGAGTCCAGCAAAGGTCGCACCAAAATGCAGGAAGCCATATTCCGGCTTCCTGCGATTCGCCCATCGATCCGGGCGATGGGCAGAAACGATCAACTATGAGACGCAATTACTTCACGAGTATTGAAGACGACCCGGATGGAACGGCGGCACTCGCTGAACTGAACCGCGTCTTTCCGTACTTGAAGGAGGGCAAGACGCCCCCTTCAGCATCCGCTGAACTCGGGACAACTGTGGCTTTACTGTGCCACCACTTCCTCAATGCCAAACGACAGCAGATGGAGGCGGGGGTCCTCGATTTTCGACCAGTAGTCGATTCCATTTTTGATTGCTTGAGGAGAAGGTCTCCCATCAGGCCCCAGCTGGGCGTTCCGAACGATATACTCCTCGACAGTTTCAACAGTTCTCTGCTCTGGCGGGATCACGCGGCCACACCTTCCGCGGAATGCAGCGACTCTTGTCACCGGTTCGCCGCAAGGTGAACGCCTTGTTGCTGCGCGGTCACGGAACAGAGGTCGATGGCATGTGCCGGGAACTCTTCGCACATCGCAAGTGGCTCTGGACATTCCTGGACGAGGAAGGCGTCGAGCCGACCAACAACGAAGCAGAACGGTCCTTACGCCACGCCGTGATCTGGCGAAAGCTGTCGTTTGGCACGCAAAGCATCTCCGGCAGCCGATTCGTGGAAACGCTCTTAAGCGTCATCACCACCTGCCGCCAACAGCAACGAGACGCCTGGACGTACCTGACGATCGCCATCGAGACCCACTTCCAGCACCAACCCCCCCCGTCACTGGAGTTATTCTCGAAAGTTGTGTTCTCGTGAAATGAAGAAAGGTGGCGTATCCTGCTGAATCAACAACCTTTCAGCAGCCCGGACTGGGCGAAGGAGTACGCCGTGAGCAAGAGTACGAGAACGACCGGGAGAGTGCCAGTCCGCGAGAACGTGGACGAATTCCCGGAGACGAGCATCGACTCGGAGGTGTTGGCCTTTCGAGCAAGTTTCGAGTCCCGGAGCGCGCTGGACGAAATCCTTCGCGAAGGAGCCAGACGCATGTTGCAGTCGGCGATTGAGGCCGAAGTCGAGGAGTTCCTCACGGCGAATTTGGGCCGCCGGGAT
>JAGQPW010000193.1:0-1805 GCA_020426515.1 Planctomycetaceae bacterium
CGACCTTCTCGCTCCCAATTAGTTAGTTGGGAAAGAAGGACTTCAAATTCATCGCCCCACCCACCAAGCACTTCGGCAGACCACACTGGAATGCGATGTCCCCACCACAGCTGGCGGCTGATGCACCAGTCGCGTTTTTCGCCGAGCCAGTCGAGGTAGGTTTTGGCGTAGCGGGAGGGATAGAAGCGGACGCGGTTTTGCTCGACGGCATCAATAGCCAGTTGAGCGAGGCCGGGTTTGCCGTCGGCGTGGTCGTCCATTTTGACGAACCACTGGTCGGACAGGTACGGCTCGACCGGGGTCTTGGAGCGGTCGCTGTGCTTGAGCGGAATGACGCGGTCTTCCACGGCTTCAAAGTGTCCGAGTTCGCTCATCTTCTCGATGATCTGATTGCGGACCTCCAGACGGTCAATTCCTTCCCATTGCAGACCATGCTCGTTAAGCGAGCCGTTGGGGTTGAGGATGTTGATGATGCCGATGTGCGGATTGCGGGTATAGCAGGCGTAGTCGTTGGGGTCGTGGGCGGGAGTGACCTTCACCGCTCCGGTTCCCTTTTCCTTATCTGCCAGCAGTGCATCGGCAATGATCGGGATGATGCGACCATTGACCGGCACCTTCACGTTCTTGCCGACGAGATGCGTGTAGCGTTCATCGGTGGGATGCACGCAGACAGCGGTATCGCCGAGCATCGTTTCCGGGCGGGTGGTCGCAAACCGGATCAGTTCGCCGGTCGGCTTACCGGCATCATCGACCACAGGATAGTTGAAGGTCCAGAAGTGGCCCTCGACATCTTCTTCGAAAACTTCGTCATCGGCGACGGCGGTTTGCAGGAACGTGTCCCAGTTGACCAGCCTCTTGCCCCGATAGATCAGCCCATCGCGGAACATTTTGAAGAAGGTGTGACGGACCGCGCGGGCGCAGACTTCGTCCAGCGTGAAGCGAATCCGCCGCCAGTCGCAACTCGCCCCGAACGATTTCTGCTGGCTGACGATTCGCTTCTCGTAGGCATCCTTCCACTTCCAGATGCGGTTCACGAGCGCTTCGCGGCCGACATCGTGCCGGGTGAGACCTTCTTCTTCGAGCATCCGGCGTTCCACCACCGCCTGCGTGGCGATGCCAGCGTGGTCGGTGCCGGGCATCCACAGGGCTGCATAGCCCTGCATGCGTCGCCAGCGGGTGATGAGATCCTGGCACGTTCCATTGAGTGCGTGCCCCATGTGCAGCGCCCCGGTGACGTTGGGGAGCGGAATCATGATGGTGTGCGGCGGCTTGCCGGTGCCGGGATCGGCATTGAAGTAGCCGTGCTGCTCCCAAAACGGGAACCACTGCTGCTGGGCGGATTGGGGATCGTACTGCTTGGGAATTTCAGACATTGTCACAAATGTGGCTACAGGCCGTAGGGGATCGACTGGCGGACGCGGGGACGCATTCTCGTCCAGACCCGCATTCGCACACTCAGGCTCGGGAGAGAGCCCGATTTTCCATCCAATTTCGGGGCGTATGCTAACAGAGATGAGCGTCTCGCCCAATGAGTCGGCTGGGGGGGCAGGATCAGTTGTGTTGATGTCGCGAAAAATTTCCCCTCACCCCGGCCCTCTCCCCCACAGCTGGGATTTCCTCGCAATTGAATCCGATTGTGGGGGAGAAGGAGGACGGCGTTTGGCAAGGATTGGGAGTGACCGGGTGGCGGAGGGCTTCTGTGACCAACTGGGTGTTCGAAAGGCGTTCTCCTTGGTGATGTCGACGACCAACGAACTGCGCGATATCCTCCAACGCAATTCATGCGGTTGTCGTAATTCAATTGT
>JAGQPW010000193.1:1904-6468 GCA_020426515.1 Planctomycetaceae bacterium
CTCCTTGGTGATGTCGACGACCAACGAACTGCGCGATATCCTCCAACGCAATTCATGCGGTTGTCGTAATTCAATTGTTGCCTGACAGCACGCAGCCGCAATGCCTCAGGAGTAACACAGTGGCCGATCAAAACGAAGTACAACGGCGATACCGCGAGTTTCTGGACCTGATGCCGCTCACGCTGGCACTTGCGGGACTGCCAGCGAGCGATCACGGGAAGTACTACACAGAAGAGCAGATTGAGACGCGACTGTTTGCCATCCGGCACGCCTACAAAGCCGCCCGGAACATGGTTCGTGAGGTGGTTTCGAAGTAGCCACATCCCGAGTTCCCCGCAGCAGCGTTGCCTGACGAATCGACGGCGGGAGAAACGGACATGTGGTTTGCTGAATCGGCCTGGCCGACAATCATCGTTCTGGCAGTCATTTCGGCTGTGGGCATTTCGGTCTGGATGCAGAACCAGCGCCGTGATCTGCTGTTGGGCATTGCCGTCTGCATCGTGCTGATGCCGCTGGTGTGGTGGGTTGAGCAACTGATCATCACCCCCCGCGAGCGGGTGGAGCAGGATATCCTCGGGATTACCCGGGCCTTTCAGCAGAAAGAGCAAGAGCAAACGCTGGGTTACATCAGTGCCCGGTCAGACCTGCTGCGGGCCACAGTGGCGGGGGCCATGAACGTGGTGAATGTCGGTTCGGACATGCACGTCTCCGACATCGAGGTCATGCTCACCAACGAGAACTCGCGGGCCGTGTCGCGTTTCCGAGTGAACGCCACCATCAACTCCTCGCTTACCGGCGGCGGCCAGCACTATCCTTCCCGCTGGGAAGCCTACTGGCAGCAGGAAGGAGGCCAGTGGAAGATGGTCGACATCGTGGAACTGGACGTTGTCACCGGAAAGGAGCTGCATCGGCTCCCCAAATTCAGCAACATGCAGTGAACTATTGCTTCGAGGGCATCGACCCTTCAGGTAATGGCATTTCGGTCGTCGTACTGTCCAGACTGGACTCCTGGCCCGGCTCTTCTCCCGCATAGGGAATGGTCGATTGCGGGGCACTCGCCGGCGCGGCAGCGGGGACAACCCTCTCCGCCGGAATCACTACATTGACGTGAATATCGAGAGTTGATGGAAACAGACGGGCATGCCCCAGGTCGGCCGCCGGTCGCTCTCGAATATTGAATGACTTCGTTTCGACGGGCACCAGAAACATGAGTCGACCGGCAGCGTCTTCTTCAACACAAGGGTAACGTTCGTTGCCGACGATCGCTTCGCAGATGCGTCCCAGTCCACTCACATGGGCATTGAGTGCAATCGTTTCTCGGTATTTGGGCAACGTTTCCAATTCCCGTCCTGCCTCGGAAGCGGTGGTCCAGTCTGCACACAGTTTCTTGAGCGCCCCCTGCATTTCATCCAGGCGGTATCCATCGAGTTCATCCTGGTGATTGCGATAGAACTTCGCGACCGACTTATTGTCGCCCAATGGAACCTGCACCAGTTTAGTATCCACACCGGGACGAATCAGAATTCGAAGGTTCTGCCCGTCGCTCATATAGCGAAGATTGATCAGCGAACTCCGCAGATCGACCGGACGCTGGAACAGTTCCTGCATCAGCGATTTGAAGGGTTGCGGTGGTGCCCCATACGACTGCCCGGCCAGGTCAGTCGCGAGCGCGTAACTTGAAATCACAACGGTACCGGTCATCGTCCCTTCGTACGATGGCTGCGACCAGATCCAGTAGACCACTCCAATCACCAGAAAGATCGCCCCGAAGAACAGCGGCGGAATGAGTGCGGCATAGGGCGAGCCCTTACGGCGTTTCTCCCGCAATCGCTCCAGTGGCGAGGCGGGATCGACCGGCGGCGTCCAACCCGCCGGCTGTGCGATCGACGGAGCGGGCAACGCACTGCCAACCGGAGATGGAATGTCCGGTAGCGGCGTGCGTGATTCGACCAGCACTTCATCAGCAAGCGTTTCCATCGGCGGCACTGAAGGCGTCGCCGCAGCGTCTGACTTCGGTATGTCAGTCAGTTCCGGAACGCGAATGCGAGTTTGGCACTTCGGGCAGCGACCCACCTTTCCGGCGGCCTCGAGCCCTACGCGAATCTCCGCTGTGCAGTACGGGCAGTTGAATTCCAGCATGACCCGAAATGTCGTCAGTCTCAAGGAGGCGAATCACCGCCCCTCAATTCAGGACGGCACTAATGGGCAACCGGTTCTGCGAGCGGCGGCTGCCATGGGATTGTACCATACCGTTGCAATTGGGCACGTTGCATCGCGGCCAGCTTTTGGAAAACCTGCTTTTCCTGCTGAGACAAATCGTATTCTTCAAGCGGATCTGACTTCAGATTGTACAGTTCCTGCGGACTGAACGGGCTGTTCTGCAGCAGTTTCCAGTCCCCCCAGCGGACGGCCTCAATGGTCTTGCCCCCGTACCGCACGCCCCCCTCGCGTCGACTGAAGAACCAGGCCTCACGAAGTGGAGACTGCGAATGCCCCAACCACGTCGGCATGACGCTTCGCCCCTCAATCCTGTGGGACAACTTTACATCCGCCGCTTCAAGCAGCGTGGGGAACAGGTCCATCGACATGGCCTGAAGTTCTGTCTGCGTCTCCGGTTTCACATGCCCCGGCCAGCGGACGCCACACGGCACCTTGAGCCCCCCTTCGTAGACGCTCTGTTTTCCGTCACGCAGCGGGCCATTGTTGGCCCCGACATCGATCTGGCCACCATTGTCCGAAGTAAAGACAACAATTGTATTCTCGGCCTGCCCCGTTTCTTCCAGTGCCTTCAACACACGGCCGAATCCGGCATCCATGTGCTCAATCAGGGCCACCAGTTTCGCACGCCGATCCGTCATCTGGGGATCGCGCTGCTGCACTTTCTTCAGCCACTCTGCGGGAGGTTGAATTGGCGTGTGCGGCGCGTTGTAGGCGAGGTACAGAAAAAATGGTTGTGACTCATCACGGCGACTTCGAATGTAATCAGCGGCCCAATCGGAAAATAGATCGGTCGCGTGTCCCTTGGGATCGATTAGTTCCTTGCCGGATCGCATGTAATTAATATCGTGCCGACGATGGGTGTAGTAGTCATCCATCATGTCGCCCAGAAAGCCCTTGAACCCGTCGAACCCTCGATCCAGTGGCGTGTTGGGCGATTCGAGTCCCAGATGCCACTTGCCAATAATCATGGAGTGGTACTGCTGCTGACGGAGCAACTGTGGCAACAGGACAGCCTGCGGCGCAAGATAACCCCAGCTGTTCTCAGCATGGGTTCGAATCACTCCCGGAACCCCCACCATGTCCTGATAGCGGCCCGTCAACAGTGCTGCACGTGTCGGCGAGCAGACGGGGCAGTTCGCGTAAAAATTGGTGAACTGCAAGCCCTCGCGGAATAGCTGGTCGATGTGCGGCGTCCGCAGATCGGCAGAACCGCAGCAGCTCAGATCGGCATATCCAAGGTCGTCCGCCAGACAGAGCAGGATGTTGGGCCGATGGGGCTCCGCCGCACCAGCGGTCGCAGCCAGCAGGCAGAAGCACAGCAGGGACAGTTGGGAAAGTCGCATCATGGCAGCTGCCTGTTAAGTCGCGAGACCAAGGAGACGTGAGTCGACGAACCAGCAGCGTAGCTTGAGCCGATTTGACGGGACAACCCACTGGGCCCGAGAGGCGGCATCGCCCCCGACTACTTCGCCATCTGGCCTCGGGTCTGGATTTCATTCTCAGAATAAACTGAGCTGTCCGTCACAGTCGACACAATCCGAACCTTCCGAACCGTTGTCGACACCGGTTGTAACGCATGTCGATCAATCACTTGGAGGTCGCGACAACCGCACAGACAAAGGACTGAATGGATGCGTCCGATGAACGACTTGCGCCGTGTTGCGGGTGGACTGCTGGCTGTATTGGGGATCATGGTGGCTCCTGCTGCCAACCTTCAGGCGGAAGCCCCCTGTGTGTATTGCGACAGCACGTGGGAATCCGTCTTTGGGCTCGGTGCTGATGAGAATTCAATCCTGAATCGCAAGACAATGACCAGCGACTCGCTGGGAACTCGCGCTGCGCTGGCCGATGAGGGAATCACCATGGAACTGCTCGGCACGCAGTTCTACCAGGGGATTGCTTCCGGCGGACAAAACAGCGATTGGGAATACGGCGGGAAATTCGACATTTTTCTTCACGTTGATGGCGACAAGGCCGGACTCTGGGAAGGTCTGTTCATCGATCTGCACAGCGAATCGCGACTGGGTCAGACTATCAACTCCCAGGACGGTCTGCTTACACCCAGTAACCTGGCGATGGCATATCCCGATCCGGACGAAAATGTCACCGCGATTACCGGCTTCAAAATCACGCAGGCGCTGTCATCCAACTTTGCCGTATTTGGAGGAAAGATTAACACGCTGGATGAATACCCGTTGCGTTTCAGCCCAGAACTGGGGCTCAATCGACCGGGAATTGGGGGATTTATGAATACCTCGCTGGTATTCAATCCCATCATGGCCAGAACCATCCCCTACGCCGCATTGGGCGTGGGCGCAGCCTACCTGAAAGATGCCGAACCAGT
>JAGQPW010000194.1 GCA_020426515.1 Planctomycetaceae bacterium
GCGCTGGGCCGGGTGACCCAGGACCGGGCGACAGCGCAGGGCTCCGGGGTGGATGGGACGGTGCGGCGGATCGGCCGCACGTACGATGCCCGAGGGATGCCGAGAACGTTGGTTCGAAGGAGGCGATGGTTGTTGCAGCGTGGCATCATCTAACCTGGCAGGAAATCGGGAGACTCGATCGCACATGAACTACTTTGCCCCAGTCCCGGATGAGCGGAACACTCCCATTGATCGGAGTGTGCATTCATTTGTGTTCGGGCGCAAATGGTTTCAACACCGCAATCAAAAGACATGGAGTACGTTCTTTCCCAAGATGCTGGACTGCTCAAAACCAGTCCACATGATTCAAATCGGAGTCTTTGAGGGGATGGATCTGGTGTGGTGCCTTCAGAACGTTTTGACGCATCCCGATTCACGCGCACTTGCCATTGATCCATGGCTGGGAGACTCTCGGCCGAGAAAGCAGTTCATAAATGGAGCCGATGTTCGCGCGGCAAACAATCTGTCGCCTTGGAAAGACAAGGTCTTGATCGTCCGCGACTTCAGCGACTCGTTTCTCCGCGGCCTCGGGAGCGATGGAGTGGTGATCAACAAGAGGGGAATTGTCGCCGAACAGTGGGATTTGGTGGTCATTGATGGTGATCACAGGGCACCAGCCGTTCTTAAGGATGCGCATCATGCTTACCGATTGCTCCGTGTCGGTGGGTACATGGTTTTCGATGATGTGCGTAACCGCATTCCAAAGAAGGATCATGTTCAGGCGGGGATCGATCAGTTTCGACAACAGATGGGATCGAGAGTCACGACGATCTGGCAACATCGATACTGCGATTGCCTGCAGAAGCATCAGTAGCGGTACTTCTACCCTGTTCTTGGTGTTTGGCAGGTACCACCCCGTTGACTTGGCCCAACAGAATGAAGGCCCTCACCGTCCCAAGTATTTCGGCGGGCACGCATCACGTTGCGATGGATCAGTCCGACGACAATCGCGGGCGTGTGAACAGCGTCGTCAGAGATGGTGATGCGATTGAGAACATCGATCACATCTCTGGCCGGTGTTGCGACCGACCCGACCAACGACATGGGTAGATGTCACCGCGATCGACGACAAGATCATCCATCGCGTCTGGAGGGAGCCGAGAACCCGTGCTATACTATCTGACTGCAATGTAGAATGAGGCACGCCCTAGCGGAGCTCCTTGCACTGACGAGGTGGAGATGCATGAGATCGAGGAGATTACTGAGTTGGCCCGCAGTCACCGGTGGCGTGGCGTTCCGAGCGGTCAGCACGTCTCTCGATCGGGCCGAAATCCCTATTGTGGCGATGTGATTACACTTCACGTCGAAGTCGACGGCGACCAAGTCCTGGACGTTCGGTATGACGGAACAGGATGTTTAGTCAGCCAAGGCTGTGCAGCGCTGCTCTGTGAGCGATCCACAGGCAAGGCGGTGAAGGAACTGACCTCTCAAACCGCAGCAGTGCTACTTGATTTCGATTACACTCAGCTCTCGCTGCACCGGCAGGCTTGTGCGCTGTTGGGCTATGACATCCTGCAGCGGAAGCTGAGTGAACTGCGGACAACAAGGGACGAATCCGCACGGCGAGAACATGATTGACGTCCACAGGGTCGTGGTACCCCTCAATTGATGGTCAATCTAAGAATACATCTGAATGTGGGACTTCCGATGCGAGAGGCGGCCAGGATCAGCGTACCGGGAGTCTCCAGGACAATACGGGCCGCGGGTAGGACACATTGGATTCAGGCGTCATCGAGTTCCTGCTCATCCCCGATCGGGAACGCTGATCAGCACACATCTCCTGAAGGGCAAGTTGACAGATCAAGCCCCCGGAAAGGGCCAGCATGATTGGTGTGGCGACGATCTTCGACAACCTGGACAATGAAGGAGCGCTTCTGCAAGGCCACTGCATGCTGACGCTAATGGGAGCCCAGGGCGTGCTGTTCGACCGAAATCTGTCAGGGAGTCGACCGGGATGCGCACTGTTTCGCCAGACGCTGAATCTCTCGCCCCGCTTCACACATCTTGACGACGTTGCACGGCACATCAACGCAACCTATTCCCTGCTGGTTGTGGGCAGCGATGAAGTCTGGAAGATTGCTGCAGCCCCTGGGGGGAATCGTTTCCTGTTCCCTTTTCCAAATCACCTCGTCGGCGCCGACATTGACATCCCGCGTGTGGCGCTGGCCGCTTCGTCAGGATCGGTCAACTTTGGACGACTCTCGTCTGCCGTCCTGGATCGGCTTCGGGAACATCTGTTGAGGTTTGACCTGATCTATGTCCGTGACGCGAAAACGGCCCGCAACCTGCGTCGGCTCGAAATCCCCATCGCCGGGGAACTCCCGGACCCCACGTTTGCTTTCCAGTTTTCTGCCCCGCCGCTAGGTCTGGACCCCGACCGCTGCTATGAGTTGCCAAAGGGAAGGATTGAGCAGCGGTCACACGATCCCATTACCTGGCTGGTGGCCCATGCCGAGATGTCCTCAGCCATAGTTCACCGCATGCATTCGCTCATCTCCTGTTTGAGGGGCAACACGCCCTGCCTGATTCGGGACAGGCGAAGCAAGACTCGTTCCTTGGCCAAGGCATTTGGTCTTCCGGAGAGTTGTTGGGGCGACTCGATTACCCGTGTTAAAGACGAGTGGCCATCCGATAGGATCGAGGCGACCAATGAGCGTTACCAGCAGAAATGGAAATCCGTCTTCACCGAACTTGAACAGCGATATCGCCTCGCTGCGGGATCTGACGACACTTCGGGTCGGCGGCCGGGTGCAACTCTGGCAGCCCCCCAACACGGGAGTTCTGTGTGACCTGCTCGCGCGGCTGGAATCCTGTTACGTGCTGGGAAACGGGTCAAACCTTCTGGCGACTGACGGGGAACTCAGCCGACCGGTGGTAAGTACTCGCCACTGTACCGGAATGCAGGTATTCGATGGCGGGTTGTATCTGGAGGCAGGTTGCATGATGCCACGGGTTGTCAGCCAACTGCCCCGTCTGCGACTGAGCGGTATCGAGTATTTTGCCTCGATACCCGGGACGCTTGGCGGAGCGGTCTTCATGAATGCTGGACGCGGCCGAGGATATCGTCGATCGATCTCGCAGGTGGTGGACTACGTGGACATCTTCGACCGGACAACCAACTCTCTACAGAGACTCTCGGCGACCGAGTGCCAGTTTGAGTATCGGCACTCGATTTTCCACACTCGCCCGGAGTGGGTCATTCTCGGCGCCCAACTATGCCTGTCACCGGAATCTGAGGACGCCATCCGACACAACATCCGTGGCAGACTGGAGTTCACGAAAGCAAGACAAGACTTGCGACTCCCGAATGCTGGGACAACGTTCAGTAGCGTGAGCGAGGTTGGCCAGCTGCGGAGGCTGATGGGAACTCGCATCGGCGATGCGGCCTACTCCACCAAGACCGTGAACTGGGTTGTGAACCAGGGGGCGGCCACGTATTCCAATGTGGAGCAACTGCTGGAACTGGCTCCGGCCGGATCGCAATTGGAATGGTCCGTGTGGCGCTAATGGGCCGTAATGCCGCCGCTATGTTGTCTCGTCAGGCGGGACAACGGGGCGGAGTCTGATCACCCGCTCATGTAGTGTCTCCATCTCCTGTTGCATCCATGTCTCGCGGGTTTGCAGGGACATTTCGGACATCGATATGAATGGCCCCGTTTTCGGTTCGTGAGGGTGATCACGTTCCCATTGATCAACAACAGCGTGAAGTTCTCGATGGGACATGGCGAGCAGAGCCGCCCGGCATTCGGCGGTTGCTTCCTGATCAGTCGACTCCTCAAGCACTTGCAGCAACATCAGATGGCTCCAGGGCTGATCAACGATCGCCAGGGCAGCGGCGGCTGTGTTGCGGTCACACGGAACGTCCGAGCGTAGGGCGCGTCGGAACAGGTCGACGGCTAGGCCCGGGAAGTATTCGAGAGCCAACACTGCGGCATCACCGAGGCAACGGCGTCCCACGAGGTAGATCTTGTTTCGGATCTGTTCAAAGTGGCTGTGCCGCTGCAGCAGATACTCGGCACACCGGGTCCAAGTGTAGGGATGGGGGATCTCACCGCTGGGATCTGTCCGGCAGAGCAGATCGTAAACCAGCGACGTCCAGTCTTCCTGCGGTCGTGAAAACACGACCGACAGCGCGGCAGAGGTGGTCCCGCTGGGAGGCTTGCTCAATGCACGTTCCAGGAGGACAGATCTTTCCGGCGAAAGATCACAGAGCGCCATCAGCGCGAGCCGCTCGGATTTCCCGGAGTCGAACAACTGCTCCAGCAGGCGGGAACGTCGCTTTCGACATCTGGCCGCCTGCTCTGCCAATTCCGCATGGCTCGGATCGCTGTGGCTTGCCAGCATCCAGTCCCCCAGCAGCTGCGCGACGGACCCGCGCCGATCCGGGGACTTCAGCAGCAAATTCAGCTGGTTGATGTCCTCGCCCAGTGCCTGCAACTCGTCCAGCGGCTTGACGACCTTGGACTCCGGATGTTTTTCGAGGACTCCCGCTACGAGGAGTTCGTCGAACGCCAACTTGATGGTCTCCAGTGTCGGATGGAGTGCGATCAGCCGTTGTTCAATGAATTCGGGTTTCTTCAGTGAGTGCAGATACGCCAAGTAGAAATAATCATCGATCCAGTCGGGACTCCCGTCATAAAAGTCGACGTCGATCGACTCACCCGTGATGCGGTGGGTGAGGCAGCACCCTCGACCATGCAGGACATACTCCCAGGCGGAGAGTTTCGGGACGAGTCCGACCTGCGGGACGGGCGGATGCGCCAATGCTCCGGCCTCCGACATTTCCCGCATGTCAACACCGAGTTGCGTCTCCACGATGCCGCCGACCCACTGTTGCCGCTCGACGTGTCGGACCAGCGACAGCAACAACCAGTTCGCCCACGGTGACAGCAGGGTCTGCTCCGGTGTCCGTTCGCTGACGTCACCCGCTTCGTCGCGAAGGACATTGACCATGCGCTGCAGCTGTGCCGTCACGGGATGCATTGGCTCTTCGACCTGCCAGATCACAAGGCGGAAACGCTCATCATAACCAGGACCGATCTCAAGATGCGAGATCGGAAGAACGGGAACGACGGTGCACCGTGGGGTATCCATCGAATTCATCGGCATCTTGTCCTCTTGTCCGTAAGACTTGTCAGGCGCTGGAGAGCGGCCGGGCTCGCATTCCGACTCGGCAGCAGCGTGCCTCGGTGTTGCCTGCTGCCGGGCAACGCGACCGCTTACTCAGCCAACCGATTTGCTGAAATGTAGTGCCCCGCTCGCGCTGAGCCGACAAACCGCACGAGCTTCAGTGTCTTCAGGGCGGTCAGGTCGCGTTTGGCCGTCGCGGAGGAACATCCGAAGTAGTCGAGGATGTGTCGGAGCTGAAGTTTGACACCCAATTCGAGCTGGCTGAGCGCCCAGCGCTGGCGCTCGTTCAAGTTGCTGCTGAGCGGATCGACTGACGCTGAGGCTGGTTCTGAAGGAATCTCCTGCTCGTCAACTTCAGTCCTAGAACGACTGGCCGACCGCGTGACCGATTCAAACATGATCCATTCCTGCAGCCGATATCCCGGCCCTCCGCTGGCGATGATCGAGTTCCGCTCGCAGATGATGTTGGCTCCTTCCAGGAGTCGCTCGGCGGTCTTGTTGCGGAACTCCAGGAATTGACTGCCGATTCCGTTCTGGCCACAGTTCAGGTCGAGTAGTTCAATGAGGTCGGAACCGGAGTAGGCGACGTACTTTCCATTGGAACGCTTCTCAGACAGCCGTGTCAGGATGCGATGCATCATTTGGCTGATCGGAACTTCGACTCCGCAGATCTCAACGCGGCGCTTGAACAGCACCATTTTGCCGCCTTCGAACGGCCGCGGTGGACCTGACGGTTTCTTCGCGGCAGTAGATTTCGGCTTGCTCTGACCCGAGTTTTCCAACGCCTGCAGAATTGCCTTGTCGAGAGTCTGGCCGCTCACCGGGAACGGCTTGGGGATGTAGTCCGCTGCTCCCATCTTCATGCAGTCGACGCCCTGGTGCGGACCGTCGTTGCCGTGGGCGGTCATCACGATGACCGGCGTCTGTCGGCCGTAGTGGCTCACGAGTTCTCGCAACAGGTTGATCCCGTTTTCAATGCGGGGGAAGTTGCGTCCCTGCTTGACCGGAATCTCCAGGTCCAGCAGGGCGTAGGCATATGGATGACCGTTGATCAGTTTACGGGCGTCCTCCTGGCAGGTGGCGGTCACGGGCTCGTGTCCGAGCGATTCAACCACGTCTACCACGGTTTCCATGATTCGGGGGTTGTCCTCCACGATCAGTGCGCGCGTCATGGCGTCACTTCCTTACTCATCGGCCAGCGGTAACCTCAGGCTGACACGGGTTCCCACACCTTCCTGGCTGTCAATCTCCAGAGACCCACCGTGGGCCTCGATGTATCGCTTCG
>JAGQPW010000195.1 GCA_020426515.1 Planctomycetaceae bacterium
GTTGTCGATGTAGTTGCCGCACAGCCGCGACAAGGCATCTTCATCGGCTGCGATTGCCCGCTGGACCTCGTTCTTTACGGTGTCGGTGTATTCTTCCTTCACCACAGCGATGAGTTGCCGGTAGTGCTCGCGAAGTTCCTCGCTGCCAATCAGAGAGTGATGCTTGAGCCCCGACTCCAACTCGTTGAGAACCATGAACGGATTGAGACTGGTCGCCGTGGGGTTGACGACCAGGGCATTGGAGATTTTGTCCTGCACGTAGCGAGGCGAAATTCCTTCCAGCCCTTCGTGCTTGGCTTCACGCCGCAACTGGCGGACGTTTTCCGTCGTGAACCCTGCCAGGCTCTTGCCGTTGTACAGCTTGAGTTTCTGCATCAGTGTGAGACCGTGATGCTTGGGCTGTTCCAGTCGTGTGAGCAGCGCCCACATGGCCGCGACTTCCAGCGTGTGTGGTGCAATGTGTTTGCCGCGGACTCGCGCCGGGTTGTAGTCCTTCTGGTAGATCTTGATTTCTTCGTTGAGCACGGTGACGTACGGAACGTCGATCTTGATTGTGCGATCGCGCAGAGCCTCCATGAACTCGTTGGACTGCAGCTTTTTGTATTCCGGTTCGTTGGTATGGCCAATGATGACAGTATCAATGTCCGTTTGTGCGAATTTCTTCGGTTTGATTTTGTGCTCTTGTGAGGCCCCCAGCAGGTCGTACAGGAAGGCGACATCCAGTTTCAGCACTTCGATGAACTCAATCACGCCGCGATTCGAGACGTTGAATTCGCCGTCGAAGTTGAAGGCACGCGGATCGGATTCGGTTCCATACTCGGCGATCTTGCGGTAGTTGATGTCGCCGGTCAGTTCGGTGGAGTCCTGGTTCTTTTCATCCTTGGGCTGGAACGTGCCAATCCCGATGCGATCCTGTTCCGAGAGAAACACCCGCTTGACGACGACGTTTTCCAGCACCTTTGCCCAGTCGCCATCGGCTTCGAGCAGGCGTTCCTGGAAATACCAGCGAGACAGGGGGCAAACATCTCCCTTGATTTCAACTTTGAAATCATCTTCGCCGCGGCCTTCATTCAGAAACTCGCAAACGGCGTCGCGTTCCGCCGCCGGGACCAGCTGCAATGGTTCCCCATTCATGGGGTCCCATGTGATGGAGCCATCGGGTTCCCGCCAGCCAAATGTGTACAACGCGCCATTTTCGGTGCGGCTGTATCGCTCAACGCCGCGTTTCAGCAGGGCGGCGATGGTGGACTTGGAACTTCCAACTGGTCCGTGGAGCAGCAGCACGCGCCGTTCGGTCCCATATCCCAATGCCGCCGACTTAAAGACGTTCACCAACTCCAGCAGCGGCTTGGTGAGGCCGAAAATCGCATTGGCTCCATCGTTGTGAGGGTCATCGAAAAAGCGATACCGGACGAGATCTTTTGTTCCCTCAACTGGATACGTGCCATCTTCAATGATCAGATCGTAGAGCCGCTGGTAGGCCGTCCGTGTGACCTTGGGATTCTTCTTGACGATGTCGAGGTATTCCGAAAACGTTCCCTGCCAGTTTTCGTGGCGGAACACTTCGGGATCTTGTCGGGCGGACATCTGGGACAGAAATGCGTGGCCTGTACTCACTGTACATCTCCCCTGCCGTCTCACCGGAAGAACCCATGGCCGTTCCGGTGAAGCGATGACCTCAAGGAATGGATCAACGTGGACCGGGCAACAGAGAATCGCTGCTGAAGACAATCTCTCAGGCAGTCGCCGGCAATGCCCCGGCAACGCAGGAAGACCGTTAGCGAGGACGACCACTCCGTCCATGGTCCAACGCTGACTTGCCAAAGAAGCAATCTGGAAATCACACCAACGCGTAGTGCATCTGATTCGTTAGCTCAGCCACCGAAACAGACTGCCTTTCCAGTACGTTGTATTATCCGTGGACTTCCAAAGTCGGCAAGGCCAGTTTTTCAACGTCGGGAAATGGGGCGGACAATGAGCTGGGGCTGATGCGACCCGGGCAGCGACACTGTGTGTGTGGATTGCGTGGTCAGCAGGCAACTCGAGAGCCGCGAAGAGAGGGCGATGGGCAGTTGGAGCACGCCAGCGGCAGACGTTACTGAGAGAGGTGTGTGTCGGGGAGTGGCCGGTTCCGATGGAAAGAAGGGAATGGCTCCTCAGTCGTCCGTGACTTTACTCACATCGAAACCCCGACGTGCAGCCATTCAGCTTGTTGGGCCCGGCTGCAGCATTCCTTGCCACGTCAGTTCCAGGTTCCATCGTCTTCACGTTCTGCATCCCAGGCGTTGAACGCCGTGAACAGATCGGAGGAGACGTATACGGTCTCTTCAACGCCAACCTGCAGGTTGAAATTCACTGCTCCAAGTGCAACACGAATCTCGCGAATCACATGGAGAGGTGCCACAAGCGTGCGTGCGGGCAGGCTGGTCTTTTCGCGAAACTCAAGGGAGCCGAGTCCGGGTGTCAGCATGAGATGACCCTGGGTGAGGGGGTGTTCGAACGGGAGGGTTACTGCAGCAACGAAAGGCCCAGTGGTGCCTCGTCACAGCACAGATAGTCGCCGGTCACCTGCGAAACTTCAATCAAACTCCAGCCTTTTCCCGACTTTTCGCGACAGGCCATGTCACGAGTTACGCCTGCTCAAGCTTTGACGGTCGGGACAATTGGTCAACGTAGGGCGGGAATTTGCGTTGCGTTACCGATTCTACCGATTGCTCAGTCGACGACATTACGCCTTTGCGACACGTGATGCGATCAGCTGATCTAATTCGCACTTGAGGTGCGAAAGGATCTCGTCGTATCCAAATGCTCCCAGAGACTCCGGTCCCCGTTTCAGATTCACGTGATTGGGGCCGCACCACAGGCCGAGATCGGCGTCATCCGTCTCGCCTGGACCATTTACACGACACCCCATCACCGCGATGGTAATGGCATAATTCTTGGCGTAGGCCGTCATTTCCTTGACCTGCTGAGCCAGTTCGATAAACGCCTCATTCTCAACACGTGAGCAACTGGGGCAACTGATAATGTTCAATTCATTCAGGCCGAAATCGACGACTGTTCGCACGCGTCCGGCGGCGATATCCGCGAGAATCTTGCGGCCAGCTTCAATCTCCTCGTACTTGCGGGAGTTGGGAAGTGTCAGCGAAACCCGGATCGTATCTCCAATTCCGCGACCAATGAGCTGCTCGAAGGCAATGCGGGTCTTGATGATTCCATCGGGAGGCATGCCTGCTTCCGTAACTCCAAGGTGCAAAGGCACATCCGGGCGTTCATCGGCGAATCGGCGGTTGACTTCGATGACCTGCTGCGGATCCGAATCCTTGAGTGAGACGCAGTAGCGGGTGAAGCCGATCGAGTCCAGAAATTCGCAATGGTCGAATGCACTCTCAAGCATCGGAGAAATTGAATCTTTGGGATCGTATTTCTCTTTCTTGGCAGGGTCGACAGAACCGCAATTGACGCCGACCCGCATGGCGCAGTCGTGCTCACCAGCGACTTCGGCCAGATACTTCACCTTGTCCTGCCAGGGTTTTTCCCGCTCGTGATGGTACAGGTGCCCTGGGTTGTAGCGGAGCTTGGAAACGTACGGGGCGATGACCTCTGCGAGCCGGTAGTTCTCCTGCAGGTCCACACTCAGGTTCGCTTCGACCTGCTGGCTGATTTCCGCCAGTGCGTCCGCATCCTTTCGGCTGTCGACGGCTACGCGAATGATGTCCGCGCCGGCAGACAGCAGTTGCTGAATCTGTTCAAGCGTCGCAGGCACATTGGTCGTGTGAGTTGCCGTCATGCTCTGCACGGCAATCGGATGTCCTGCGCCAATCGTCGCGGTACCAATCCGAACTGACCGCGTTGGATTCCGCTGAATTTTTACTTGAGTTTCCACGTTCCGTCCTGCATCCTGAATGGAGTGATCGTGTGCCGGTCGAACTTGAAAACCATCCGTGAACGGTCACCCGAATTCACCGGCAATGCTGAAGGTGTTTGAGAATATCATAGCCGCTTCAAACGGAAATGGCAGAAACCGGGCATCCTCACACGCTTTGGAGGAGTTCTCATGTCGTTCCAGCTCTACACAAGTCGTCTTAGGGTCCGCGAGTACACACATTCCGACGTTGCCTTTGCGACGACGCTGCTCGCCGATCCGACCGTCAGGTCGTTTCTTTCCGGGGCGGAAAAAATCCAGAGTCCCGAACAGTGGCTGAATGAAATGATCGCTGGCTATCGACAATTGGGGCAGGGGTTCTGGCTCGTCGAGCGAACTTCGGACCGGCAGCCTCTGGGGCAGGTCGGCCTGATCTGGCAGGATGTTGATGGGCAACCGGAGCCGGAACTGGAATTCATGCTGCACATCCCTTTCCGCCACCACGGTTTCGCAACCGAAGCCGCTGCTGCTGTTCGCGATTTCGCATTTGGCGAACTGCGATTGCCTTACCTGATTACGATGGTTCCTCTCAACGACCATTCGACTCAGGGGGTGGCCCGGCGGCTCGGAATGTCACCAACTCGCCAGACTCTCTTCCGCAACCTGCCTCACCGGGTGTATCAGGTCCAGCGTCACCACGCTGCATGAGTGACCAGCACTATCGCTTAGTCGGAGGCATCGTCGGGAGGCGTCGCGACTCCGGTTGCCCGCCCGTTTACGCTGCTGGAGGCGGAAACGAGGGATCACCGACGCCTTCGGTGATGATCAGAGGACCGTCTTTGGTGAGGGCGACGGTGTGTTCGAAGTGGACGCTGGAACGCCCATCACGGGTGACGGCGGTCCATTTGTCACCGAGGATTTTGACATCCTTCGTGCCCGCATTGATCATCGGCTCAATGGCCAGCACCAGTCCCTGTTGAAGCTTGAAGTCTTCCGAGGCCATGCGGGCATTCATGAAGTTCGGAACCTGCGGAGCTTCATGCATCTCGCGGCCAATGCCATGCCCCACGAATTGCTCGACCAGACTGAATCCCGCCCCGTGAACCACGTCCATCATGCACCGGGCCACTTCCGACCAGCGTTTCGCGGTCTTGAGTGCTTCAATCGCGGCGGCGAGAGTCTGCTCCCCAATCTCCAGCAGTTTCTGACGTTCCTCGTCGACCTCGCCAATCGGGTAAGTCCAGGCAGCGTCGCCACACCAGCCTTCGAATCGGCACGCTGTATCGAGGCTGACAATGTCGCCAGGCTTTAGCTTGCGGTCCCCCGGAATCCCATGCACGATCTGTTCGTTCAGGCTGATGCACGTCACGGCCGGATAAGGAACTGCTCCGGGAAAGCCTTTGAACAGTGGAGTCGCTCCCTCTCGCTTGAAGAACGCCTCAACGGCCAGATCGATGTCGATCAGTCGAACGCCCGGTTCGAGCATCGTGCGGGCCAATGCATGGGCCTGAGCCACGAGGTGACCCGCCGCCTGCATCTTGCGGATTTCACGGAGACTTTTCAGGGTGAGCATTGACACGGCGGGACCTGCGGCTGAGGGCTGAAGGTGGGGGCGTGGCAGAATACGCCATCATCGCCCCGACTCCAACCCTTCCGGTCGAAAACCGCTTTCTGCGTTATCCGCAAACCCCGCAGCTGCAGGGGAAGTAAAGCTACGGCGCCAGTCCGGCAGCTTCTGCGGTGGGCATGTTCTCGGGCAGCGGAATGGTCACTTCGCCAGTCGCCACCCATTCGCAGGCCCGAGTGACGATGGCCTGAAAGCCATTGCACCGCATCGGCCATGTCTCTTCGGCCTGTCCACGTCCCACGTGTCCCAGCAGCGTCGTGAAGACCTTGCCTTTGCCAAAGGGAATCCACCACACCATGGGCTCGTGAGCATCCGTTCCTCCCGTTGCGGGATCGGAATAGGCCGTGGCGAGCAATTGCATGTTCGCGGCTGGTCCCCGCTGGCCGTGATACAGTTCGTCCTGGGGATGCATCCACTCGGCCGGGAAGCCCTGCATCACCGGATGCCTGGGATCGCGTGTGACGACCGAATACGGATGCTGCCGACCATGTCCTGCACCGGGACCTTCGCCTGCTTCGGTCCGGACGAGTTTCTGATCCTTGTCGAGAGAGATGCGGGCTCCAAAGCTGGCGGGCCGCCAGGCCAGACCGATCATTTCGTTGAAGGCGGGCCAGTCGGGAAAGGCATTGTTGGCCGCGTGAACATTGACCACGCCGCCCCCTTCGCGAACGAAATCTTCAAACGCCAGACGGGCATGCTCCGGCCACGTTTCGCCGTTGTAGTTACTCAGGACGACATCGTAATCGTTGAACTGCGGACGAAATCCGTTCCAGGCCTTCTGGTCGTTCTTCCCCTTGGGAGGCGTGGTGACCACGGCGACCGTGAAGCGGCCCGTCTGTTCGAGCATGTGCTTCAGGTAGGGCGTGGTGCGTTCGAAATCG
>JAGQPW010000196.1 GCA_020426515.1 Planctomycetaceae bacterium
CGGTCAAACTGCCCCCGGATGACGTTGCAAGAGATGCTCGACCCGGCGATCGGTATCACGTGATACTGATCCGCACCTGATTTCGGCCCGATCAGGATCATTATCAGGGTCATCAGTATCATTTCCGGGGTCCGATCAGGGTCATCCGCCCTTCGATCGGTGTCATTTTCAGGGTCATCGGTATCACGACCTGCCAACCGAAGAGCATCGCAGCTGTCATCGCTCCATCTGCCGAGCCACTGCTCTGACCGATTCTGACGCGAGCTCTGAGTTGCACGCCCTTTCCGCAGCCACAAACTCCCGAAACTGCGCCGGGTACCGCTTCCAAAGATCTTCCGGAATCCTCAGGTCTAGCAAACTCAGGTGACTGACGTATGTGGCTCCTGTGCCTCGCTCGACGAGGGGTTGAATCCACTCATGGCATAGCACAAACCGCAATGCAAACAGTGTCTTCATGCTGGTGCGATAGTTCTTCGGTCGAATGATCAAGACGCAGTCACTGCAGGCCATCCCAGTAATGCCAATACCTCTTCCTACCGACCGCGACGCCGCTCTGCCTACTCGCGACATCAGTAGGTCTCCCCGGCGAATCCTGCGTTCCGACTTTTCGCCCACGGTTTGATCATGCCTTTCAGATGAATGCCAGAATCCGGCAGAAAAGTCCGTTGAGTGGATAGCGCATCGCGGACCCATCGGCGAATCGATTTCTCCACGGATGACATCTGCCAAATCACCAAGCGGCACCCACTGCAGGTTTCGTCGCTTCTCAAGGCTGGAGAGCTTCGCGCGAGCGCTGACAAAACCGAAGTCGAGCCGCTCAGGTCGTCCGTCTGTCAACTGGAGTGTGATGCGTTCCGGCTTGTGTAAGTCGTGATTCAGTAGAGTGATCGTTCGTCTTGAAGCCCCCTTTTCAAACACCAAGAGGTACATTCTGGATTCAACGTTCGCGAATGTTCGCGGTGGCAACTCATGAACAAATCTGATTGCACCATCCGACAGCATCTTGTCTCGCAGCCACTGCAAGCTATCCGCCATCACCACGGAGCACGGAAGAATGGAAAGGAGCCGCCCACCATCTCTCAACAAGTCGATCGACTTCCGCACAAAGGCGGCCTCCAATGGAGTTGGCCTTACTATTGTTCGACCGTCATCACGAGTAATTTCCATCAACTGCCAACATGACTTCTTCGCAGCAAATGGAGGGTTCATCACGATGCAATCGAACCCTTCGAAACCATCGGGAGCCTGCCACTTCAAGAAGTCTACATTGATGAATTTTGCGCCAGCACCGAATTCACTGCGATACGACTCCGATACGGATTGAATCGCCTCTGGATCGATGTCAACACAGACAACTTCGGATCGACTGGTTTTTACACGGCCTATGATTGGCTTGATGAGATTCCCAGTTCCTACAGCGGGGTCCAGCAAAGCGCGGATCGATTTCGGCGCGTGTCGCGCCAATGCCACTGCAACTTCATTTGGTGTCTCGTGGCGTTTCACTATCCACCTTGGAAGTCGTCAATGGAGAATAGATGCCAATGCCCCAAGTCCGTTGTACGACCGGGGGCGCGCAATGGGTGATCGTAGAGGACTCCTACCTCGGAATGAGCAGCTGCGAATAGGGCGACTCCGATACCATGAGGTTTCGTACCAATCGGTGCAAGGACTAATCGCTCCCCTTGGTCCAGCCCTCGATGGACTTCACACAGCAGCTCGAAGACGGCTAGCGGGTTCTCCGCCCCGCAAAAATGTACGCCGCCACGCATGTTCTGCTCTCGAATCACGGAGATGTTGTTTGCCATCGCATCCATCTCCCAGCCAGCTCTGAAGGCTGGAACGCCAAAGGCAACTGCAGTACTTGCTGGGCTCAGCATTTGCAGCTCTTCGAATGCCCGTCGAAGTCGGGCCTCCTCGTACCCCAGAAAGAACACGCTCCGAACCTTCTTCCTGTCTCCCAGCAGGACGGCGCTTCCCGGTATGGCGCGGTAGCCCGGAACCTCGCTCGACAGCTCAAAATCTCTGCGTTTCAGCAAGGGGTGACGCAACTCGCGCTGGTACCCGCTCGGCTCAAGGTACACGATGTCGATTGAATCGTGTTTGATCTCGCGCAGTGCCTTGCAAATGAGGACTATCTCCGCAAATCCGAGTGTCGTCGCTTCGATCAAGACGGACATTCCCCTCGTGGTAGCAAGGGTTTCCGTGAGATCGTCTGCAGCGATTCGCTCGTTGCCAACAGCGACTTTGAGTTGGAATGGGTCGTAGACCACCTCCGTCATCTCAATTGCACGATGCCGGACACTCTCCAATACCACAAATCCGCGGTCATCGATTGCCTTGCCGTGCAGCGTCAAATCCCAGTGCTTCCAGTCAATCTCAGCCTCTTCTCGACCTTCCTGCAGCGTGATTATCATTCTTCGCCACCCTCCATTAGATGTGAGAATAGCGTGCGCTGCGGTCCACTGATCTCAACAGTCCAACGCTTTTGGTACGCTCGCAGCAGTTTATTGACTGCCTCGTAGTTTCCACTGATAAGTGCGGTCACTTCACTGGCAGTGAGTTCCAGCTTTCGCTTTTTGCGATAGCTTATGTGGAAGTAAGGCGCATAGATCGGATTCAAGACAAACTCAACGCCCTCAGCTGCTGTGACATCCTTCTTCTTTGTACCCTTTTCCTCAAATAAGACCGACCACTTCACCGCCTCAGACAAGAACTTTTGCTCAAACGCTCCCAGGGCCGAATCTCCCTCAGACACAGAAAAGTGGGAACGCTCTGGCTCGCTCTGCGAAGGACTCTGCTGTGACAACGAAAAGAGAGAGCCAAGCCTCAGGACAAACGTGTGAAGGTTGTTACCTTGCGGCCCAAAACTACGTATTTCTGGAAGCAGGTCGGAAGCGACCTGACGCGCAGACTCTGCCTGCATCTCGATTGGCACAACTGTATCACTGCCGATGCCGCTTCCTTCCAATCGTGAAAGCGTTTTGTAGCACAGCTCAAGGAAATGCCTGAGATTCCCACGGGCCAGTTGGCAGAAAGTTTCAAATCCACCGTAGAACGGGCAAGGTCGTCCCAGCCCGTCAAACAACTGGAGGTAACAGCCCACGAAATTGTTATGAACCCAGTCGGTTTTCCCCGTAAACTTGTTGTCCGTTCCACCGGTAAGCTTCTCAAACTCTGTGGCAATTACCTCAGGTGGTGTGCTCTGGCGATTCAGAAGCGCGGGAACGACAACGGACGCCTCAGGAAACCTTTCGTCACAGACTTCGTTACAGCGGCTCCGCAGTTCGCCCCGCTTTTCGAGTGCATCCTCGATTCGTGCCAGCAATCGCTGCTTCAGTGAACCATCTTGAAACACTCTCCGCGCCAAATCGCTTTGAGTAAGGCCGGGAAAAAGCTGTCGTAAGGCACCCTGAATCTTCCTTGAATACTGGGCGTCTTTTCGCGAAGGAAGTTGTTCGCTGTCTCGCAATTGATCCGGATCAATTTCAGAAACCGCTACTCCACCAAGCTTCAGGCGGAGCAGAAGAATCTCCGCCGCAAAGAGCGGAAACTCGCTGTCCAGATCAAAGTTCTCAAGATCAAGCACTCTGTAGTCGTTGATCTCGGAGAGCGACTCTGATCCATCTGTCAGCTTAGTCTTGAAGCCATTTCGCTTTGTAGCGACGTTGAAAATCAACGGAGGTTCACTGTGCTTCAACCACGTATTGATGATCCGCTGCTGGTACTCCGCGAGATTCTCGTACTCATCGATATAGACAAAATACACAAGCGGCTTAAGGCTTGGTACCTGCTCTTGAGCCAGGGCAATCATGCGGCGCAAAAATCGGTCACCCGGCAAAAACACCGGTGCATCTGCCGATCGCACATTGCTAGCCCAGTTCTCGAATTCAGCCAGGCAGTCTTCGAGTTTGCGTCGCAGGTCTTCTGTCGTCGATGGCAGATCTGACCGGTACGCGGCAAGCCTGCTGAAGTCAAGCGAGCAGACGTCCGCTTCTGATAGAACTGAGGAAGCCGAGTTAGCGATGCTTTGAAGGCTTCGGAGGAACTCAATTCCGAAGACAGTTGCTGCCCAATGCCGGAACGCTGTATCCCACACGTCGGCCGGCTGCCCCCGTTCATGCATCAACTGTGCAAACTGAGTATCCGACCGCCAGTACAGACCAACGTGTCCAACGGCGTCGTCAGGTATCGAGACGCGATCGGTTGAAAACGTCGATTCGTGCGACAAGTAGCGCAACAGCATCGTCTTGCCGCACCCGCGACCACCGACAATAACTCGCGGTTTGCGTGTCTCTGAGAACGTTGTCCGTGTTAGGAACGGTGGGAGAACATACTCGCGCCAAACGTCGTAACCGATTTCTTCGGTTCGATTTGGAGACAACAGGTTGTGAATGGGGTCACGCATGGAAACTGTTCATCGATCAAACAATGGCCGCCACGACTCACCGCCGTCCCACCACAAGATCGGAAGCGAATTATCAGGAACTGAGTGTTCAAAGGCATAGGCTATTTCAAAGTGTCCATATCCTCTGCGATCTGGGCCAGATATGTTGATTCCTCGGTCCGACAAGAGTGAATAGTAGAACGCTTTGGCATTCTCCGCAGAGTTCTCTCCGTCCGGGAACGTCCCCGAATCAGAATGGAACAGCGCGTGGCTATTGTCCAATCGCTCCACCGCTGCAATGTGTAGTTCAGGAAACATCTTCTGAAGTGCGTCAATTCCGTGGCGATGCGCAGCAAGGCATCCGTAAATAAAACATGATGTGTCTACGTAAGCGGCCAATTTCGTGTCGATCAGGAAATCCGAGAATTGATCGCCGGTGCCAAGAAAGTCGTCGATGAAGATAACGGCGTCCAGGCTCGGTAAAACTGCTTCGACCTTTTCAGGATAGATCACCCAACGTTCACTGATTCTCAAGGCCCGCTTCAAGTGCCGGGCGATCACCGGACCACTCTTAGTTGGCGGCGACCCCGGTGGGATGACAGGGACAACTCGCACTCTTGGGTCGACATTGTTCGCCCTAACGGCTTGATAGCTCGTTCGCACGGCGGCCGAGAGTCCTGAAATCCTGGCGTGGTCCGGAATGACTCTGGTCAGCAATTGACGGAGCAGAGACACAGTTTGGTCGTCAGAGCGGTAGACCAGCAGGTCCAACACCAATGCCGCGAAATACCTTTCTTCCGGCGTCTGGAAGTTGGCTATCCACGACTGGAGCCTGGACTGCTGAATCCCTGACCAGATGCCGTAGCTGATGAGTTCCCGGCAGCGCGAGAAGATCGCCTCTGTGTATATGTTTCCATCCGTTGGAAGTCGAAACGGTTCAGTCAATTCAGGAATTCCTCTGCGGCTCTACTTGATGTTTCGATTGTCGTCTTCTGTCTTTGTGGCTTGGCTGTATCCACTATTCTGGCGATTGAAATTGACAGCATGCTTCTGCTGATAGATCTCGAACACTCTCTCAGGGGTTAACCCCGCTGAAATCATGGCCGAGATGAGGAAGTGAAGAATGTCTATGAGTTCAACTCGTATGTTCTGCAGGTCGATTCTGTCTTTGCTCCACCACTTCCAAAGCAGGTCACTTTGAAGTTCGTTTAACTCGGAGCACATTGCCTCCGCGTAACGCTGCAACCATTGGTTTGGCAGATCGTTGACTCCCAGGCGACCGTTCAATGCCGCCTCGGATATCGCACCCATCGTCAGTTCCGATCCATTCGATGCCCTAATCTCGTTCTTAGAAAACACATAGTCGTTCAGATCGCTCTGCATCGCAAAGAGGGCGCGCAGCATGTCCGCTGGCGATTTGGCGTCGTCGCTGCCGGTTGATTTCGAACTTTCTTCCATTCGTCGTATCTTTCCCACAAAACTCCATTCGACGTTCTACCTGCCACGATGCTACCAGATGCTGGTGCCAACGTCAGTCGCGGTGTTTCTGACGACGAGTGGCGAGCGTTTGAGGTAACTTTGGCGAGGCAAATCCCGACCCCTGCAATCAGCTTCAGCTGTGCGGGTGTCAGAATGTGTGAATTGTACTTGACAGCGACTGAAAACACGATACAAACGTGCGTGTCACCCAAGCCGCGATTGTGCGGTGGAACCCAGCCTGCCGGCTCTGTCATGCCGGACGTTGAAGCACTTGGCAGGCATCGCTCAACGGGTTCTGATCGCGGCTCTTCAGCCGGTGATCCATGCAACACAACCCCCTTTCGCGAGCGGCGTGCGCCAGGTTGGCTTCAGAGATGACATCTGGAGCATTTCGTGGAACCACGACCTGCACCCCACCGG
>JAGQPW010000197.1 GCA_020426515.1 Planctomycetaceae bacterium
GAAGGATATGATGGGCTGCTTCGAGCTCGCGTTCTACGGTTGGCGTGAGGGGGCCGCCCACGAGTTTTTCGGCCCGAACAACGCGACCGACCTCTGGCACGTCAAGAAGGTCAACCCGCAGAACATGGTGCACTTGACCGAGAAGCCGGTTGAACTAGCCGTGCGCGCAATGCAGTTCTCATCGCGAACCGGCGAGAATGTCCTCGACCTCTTCGGCGGCAGCGGATCAACCCTCATCGCCGCCCAACAAACCGGCCGCCGGGCGTTCCTGATGGAACTCGACCCGCTGTACTGTGATGTGATCGTGCAGCGTTGGGAACAGTTCACGGGTGAAAAATCGCATCGCGTCGCGGAATCAGACGTTCCAGTCGCAGCGTGATTCGGCGTGCTGAGCCGAATCAGACTTCCAAATCAGACTCAAGCCGTTTTCAAAGAGCCATTGCCAAGTCTATCATGATATGGTAGACATGCCGCGAGGAGAGGCATATGCGCTATGATCAACTCGACTCAATTTCCAATCGACACTCACGACTCCTTGAGTTGGTGAGAGAGGGGGCGTATTCGACCCCGGCTCTGTCGGAATTGCTCAGCGTCTCCGAGCAAACCATCTATCGCGACATCGATTACCTGAAAAAGAATGGACACGCAATCAAAGCCGTACGTGTCTCCCGCGGCTGGGCGTATCAATTGCAGAAATCAGAAGAGGAAGCTGCATAGCCATGGCATCGGCATCCTCAGAATCATGGCTCTCTGAATTCGGAATCGAGTCCCGAACTCCGCCGAGCCTCTTCACAGATAAGGAACAAGTCACGGCGGAGACATCGCAGGCACATTTGCTGCGCCGGGCATTCGATACCCTTGACGTGAATGGTGTGCTGTGTGTGGATGACATTCCACTGGTCTACTTCAAACTAATGAAGCAGATGACACCAAACCGTGTACGGGATCTGCATAAGCAGTTTTGGAATCACGGCGGCGCGGCAGTTCTGGTCGTGGTCGGTGAAGATCGAGTTGAGATTTACTCCGGGATGCTGAGACCAAGTCCCGATGACACGGGATCGGTTACGGCGTTGGTGACAACACTTGAACGAACCGCATCAGGACTGACAGAATTCCTTGCATCGGTCGAAACTGGTGAGTTCTTCCGAAGGAACCAGAAATCCTTTGATCCCTCGCAACGCGTTGATCGGGATTTGCTGGACAACTTGAAGCGAACGCGAGAAAAGCTTGATGAGGAATCTACCACAGCAATCTCTGCTGAAGTCTTGGATGCTTTGCTGTGCCGGCTGGTCTTTACCTGCTACTTGTTTGATCGGAGTGTAATAGGCCAGAACTACCTGGCGGAAGTTTCGATTCAGAGCGCATCGAGTTTACAGGACGTCTTGAATATTCAGCCGCAAGATGTGGCAGTCGACGCACTCTACAGATTGTTTGGTAAGTTAGGCGAAGACTTCAACGGTGATTTGTTCAGCGACGATCTGGGATCAGAGGAGGCGCTTATCAATTCGGATCATGTAAGAGTCCTGCGGGACTTTTTCAACGGGACCAATGTGCAAACCGGTCAGCAGGTCTTCTGGCCCTATGACTTCGGCGTGATTCCCATCGAAACCATCAGTGCGATCTACGAGCGATTTCTCACCCCGGAGGATAAGGCAAAGGGGGCATTTTATACACCGAGGTTCCTGGCTGAGATCGTCATTGACACGGCATTGACGAACATCGAGACCATCGCCGGGAAACGTTTCCTTGATCCGGCCTGCGGTTCGGGAATCTTCCTTGTTGGCTTGTTTAATCGACTGGCCGAAGAGTGGAAGCAGGAGAACCCAAGGGCACGAAACGACCGTAAATCGCGAGAACTGATGCGGCTGCTGCAGGAAAGTTTATTCGGAGTCGATGTCAGCCTGACCGCCTGCCGAATTACGGCATTCAGTTTGTACCTCGCTTATCTCGACCAACTTACTCCACCGGATATTCAGGCGTTGCAGGCCAAGGGCCGGGCGTTGCCACGACTTGTTCGGCATCCAGAGTCGAGTGAGGAAGGAAACATCTGGAACTACGATTTCTTTCGAGAAGATATCGCGTTCCCGAACGACGTTGATGTCGTAATTGGAAATCCTCCTTGGGGCAGTTTCGCGACTGCCTCAACTCCAGCCGGGAAGTGGTGTGCGGCACGCGAGCGAATCGTACCCGACAAGCAGATTGCCACCTGCTTCGTATGGAAAGCGACTGAGCATGTCTCTGATGACGGGGAGATTTGCTTTGTGCTGCCACACGGAGTGTTGTTTAACCACGGTACTCAGGCAATTCGCTTCCAGCGGTCATGGTTTGAGTCACACTCGATTGACCGGGTTCTGAACTTGGCTGACCTGCGGTTCTTGCTGTTTGAAAAGGCAATTCACCCCGCCCTAGTGATCAGCTACCGCCCTATGAGCGGGCAAAAGGCAAGTCCTATCGAATATTCAGCTCCGAAAGCTGATTGGACTTTTACGCAAACTGAAGTGTTGGCCATCTCCAGTATCGACAAGACCACTCTCGCGACTGAAGAAGTGATCCAGAATCTCGAATCACCGGATGCTCCGCAAATCTGGAAAGGCTATTTCTGGGCGACGGGGCGCGATCGGCGACTGTTGGATCGTCTGAAATCACTTCCAAGACTTCGCGAGATCGTTCGGCAAACCAAAGAGAGCAAGAGCAACAAACCTTGGTTAATTGCAGAAGGCTTCCAACCGCTTGGTGAAAATGATGATCCAGAACGTGGAAGAACTTTAGAACTCAATTCAACAGATTTTATTCCAGCGTCAAGTAAAGCAATTGAGTTGTTCTTACTTCCCGACGATTGTGATCAACTTGACAGCGGAAGGTTCGATGTACGTAGGGGATCGGAAGAAACAGCCGAAGTGTTCCGTGCTCCGCATGTCTTAGTCACGAAGGGATTTCGCCGAATTGCATTTGCAGACTTTGATGTCTCGTTTCGTCATGCGCTGCGCGGCATCACTGGGCCAGTTGGTGATCGAGAGCAGTTGATGTTTTTGGCGGCCTACCTGCGAAGTCCTGTCGCGCGATACTATTTATTTCACACATCATCCAATTGGGCCATCTACCGACCGGAGGTTCACGTTAAAGAGTTGCTGGCCGTTCCGTTCTTCTTGCCGGAAAAACACCCAGATCCTGATCGAGCGAGAGCGATCATCTCAGAAGTTGCTTCAATCGTCGAAGAAGCAAAAGTCGCATCGAAGAATAACATGCTGAGTCGTGCAACTGAGATCAACAAAGCAACACGAAGAGCGGAATGCCTAATCTACGAATACTTCGACATCCTGCCGATGGAATCAGTACTGCTTGATGACACAATGTCCGTATCGGCCAAAAGTACACAGCCGACGCTGTCAAAGATGCCCGTTCCAACAGTTCGCCACGCGACCGACAATGACTTTAAGGCTTATAACGCCACTCTTTGTGATCTGCTGAATCGCTGGGGAGCAGGAAGTGGCGAAGTTGTGTCGAGTGAGATTCTGAGATCCGGAGACATCGGAATCGCTATTGCGGTCTTGACGAAGTCCACTGAAGACAAGATCTCACCCACAGCTGACGGCACGGCTCTGACTAGGGTACTTGCAGACATTCGAGGGGTGGTCGCAAAACAGCAAGCAAGCATACATTTCTACCGTGGTCTAATGGTGTTTGATCAAGATCGTCTCTTCGTTGTTAAGCCAATCGGTAAGCGTTATTGGACACGAACGGCTGCGCTCAATGATGCGGATGAAATTGCCTCATCGATTCTGATGAGTTCGGAGGCATGCTCCTCATGATGCTGGTTGGGTCGCCGAATGACTGGCACGGGTTTATTGACTCCCAGATACCCTCCATATTGAAAATGGTAGTGGAAACATGGGATTCTCTCCCGGCACCGTGCTGCGACGCACTCGAAGATGATGTCACGGAGGCCTTCTGTGTGGCTCTCCGGCGTTCACGTGATCGTTGCGAGTTGCCGTTCAGCATTCACATTCAACTCGTTGAATTGGAACCTGCAGAGGGCGAGGACCAAGGACGGATGGATATTGTGTTCTCTCCTCCTGCACCGAGAGAAGACATTTATTTTTGTTTGGAATGCAAACGCCTCAACGTTCGGTCTGCGGATGGGAGTGTCCGTCCCTATTTTTCGGAGTATATTGTTCATGGAATGCTGAGATTCATTCGCGGCCAATATGGGAAAATCGCGAAACATGGTGGTATGGCCGCGTACGTTCTTAACGGTGATATCGATTCAGCGATCGCTGGAATTCAAAGCAACATCATCGCGTATGAGGGTGAACTGCTCCTTGCCTCATCGACCACACTCGGGAGGTCATCGTTTTTACCTCAAGACAATCGTTTGAGGGAGACAGTGCACACCCGTGTTGGTCATTCAAAAATACTTCTGCACCATCTGTTTTTAGCCGGAGATCCGGAATCTTCCTTTCGATCGAAGTAGATCCGCATTTTGAGTTCGAACTCTGTCGAGTGATACAGCGAACCTTTGGCGACGGTTGACAAGAAAAACGCCCACACGGTTTTGACGCGGGGCGTTCTGGGCCAGACGGCCCGTCACAAATTAAGGGCGTGGAACTCGATCAATGCATCTTCGACCAGGAACTTGGAGACCGGGTAGCAGCGGCGGTGGCATACGGTGACGCAGCCCAGTTCCTTGAGGAACGCCAGTGCAATGGCCGCCTGCGTGCAGGGGACGTCTGGCAGGCCATCCCACAACCCATTCGTGGTCACCCCCTCGTTGGTGTGCTCGTCGATGTAGTCGGTGACGGCCCGGTAGGCGGCCAGGCTGCAGCGGTGCTGATATGACGATCCGTTCGGTTTGATGACCGTGCGAACCAGCCAGCCATCTTCGAGTGCAAACGTCTGCTGGTGATCGATCGTACGGCGGGGCATCACGGACCTCCTTCCGTCGGATCGAAGATCGTGCCGCACGAATCGCAGCGAACGAAGTCGTCATCAATCCAAATCAGACGGTCCGCATTGGCGGTTCCACAGTCGGGACACGGACAACCGACATGATTGGTCGTGTCCGGCACGGGAGGGTCGAGTCGATCCGCTATCGAGAGTAACACTTCAATCAGGTCGTCGGCATCGATCATCCGCGAGCGGTAACCATCCGCGATGGCCTGCTGCATCGCGACGCTCACCTCACGGATGGCATCGGCAACCCTGAGTTCCGGATTCGTCATGGCCGCCTCCTACTTGTTCAGAGCGAATTGCCCTCGATCGACCTTGGCGAACCGGGACTCGTTCCCCTTGTTGGCGATCTCGCGAATCAGCGCGGAATACAGCGTGGCCCACGGGGTCGCTCCACCGGGGCTGGTCCAGTATCCCTGGGCGGCCATCGCCTCGATCATCGCCTTGGTCGTCATCGGCTCGCCCGCTTCGATGAGCACTTTGACCGCCGCGTCGAGTTGGCTCAGCCTGCCCTCGGAGGTCTTGCTGTCGGACTTGGGCTTGGCAGTCTTCGCGGGCTTCTTCGTGGTGGGCTTGGCCTCCTCGGTCTCAACCAGTGGAGCCTGCGAATCCGCCATCGCCTCGGCCTCGCGGCGGCCGATCTCGACCCATTCGTCGTACTCCTTCTTCGAGAGTTTCTGCGTGAGTTCATCGAGGTAGAACCGGTCAGTCGTCTTCGAACGGTTGGGGTTTCCGGTCTGCAGATTGAACTCAATCGTGCGGCCTTCGAACGAGGCCCCGTGTTCCCCCTCGTCCTGCAGGCGGCCGTTGGTCACTTCCAGCAGTTGGCCAGAACTGGTTTCGTAGATGTCCCCTTTGCGAACGCTCGTGATCTTCGTGGACGTGGTCTTGGTGGCCATGTTCATGCTCCAAATTGAATGGTGATGGTCGGCTGCCATCGTCAGGCCGCAGGAACCACCCCGCGACGACGCCCGGAGGCGTTTCGGCAATCGTGTTGGCTTAAACGGGGAACCCGAGGTCGGCGGCTTCGTTTTCCGTGACCGCCCCCATCGCGAACGCGGCGTAGACCGCGTACTTGAGCGCGTCGTGCATCTGCTCGGCGTGGCCCCAGTTGATCCGCTCCTGGTGCGGGATCGTGCGGGTGGCAGCCTGCATCCGGGTGAGGAGGGTGGCCAGCATTGCGGCGTGTTTTGCGGTGGTCTGGCGGGCGTTCATCGGTAGTCCTTTTCGTCGGCATTTTGTGGTTCGCATCGCGGCTGCGACATGACACGAGTTACCTCGACTTCGAAACGTCATCCACTCGGTTGCGCAGCGATTCACGAGGAAGTCAGCAG
>JAGQPW010000198.1 GCA_020426515.1 Planctomycetaceae bacterium
GGTGAAGAAAGAACACGCCGCATGAAATGCAGGACGGCAGCAGGTACCACCAGAAAACATTTCGCAGCAGCCAGATCTGGTGTTCGACATGCCCCAGTGATTCCTTCGCATAGAACAGCAGTGACTCACCCGGTCCGCTCGGCCGCTGCGGATGGCGTCTGCGGTCGACCAGAATATATCCGGCGACCCATAGCTGTGCCGGGATTGCCAAATACCAGCTCCAGGGCAAAGACAAGACATAACCCATGAACAGAAAAACCGGAATCAATGTCAGGGCGGCCCCGACTTCGCGTCGGTCCCGACTGTGAATGACCGTCTGAAAGGCGTCTTGGGAACGCAGAACTTCTGCCGTCAGTACGCTCATGTCGATGGTCACCTGTGTCTGTTCGCTGTCAGCTCGCCAAGCCTGCTGATATTGGTCAGGAGTCATGAGTCCCTCCGTTCATCAGAACGCCGAGTGCCTTCTTTGCCCGGTTCAGCTTCACACCGACGTGGTTCTCGGAAATCCCCAACACGTCTGCGATCTCGCGGTAACTCAGTTCATCCAGATACAACAAAATCAGAGCCGCATCCGTTTTGGGCAACTGTGCAATCGCCTTGTAGAGCTGTTCCACGATTTCCCGCTGCTGAATCTGCTCCGCGCTGCCGCAATGTTCCGTTGCCACGGTGTGCACTTCCAGCAACGGTCGCTGGCCGGTTCGACGCGGTCGATCCTTCCGCTGCCAGTTCATCGCGGTATGCAGTGCCACGCGATAGAACCACGTCGCCGGAGTCGACCTGCCTTCATACCGAGGCAGCGACCGCCACGCCTGAAGCAGGATTTCCTGAGCCAGATCCTGACATTCATCCGCCGTCAGCGTATAAGCGCGTGCCACCTTGACGACCGAGGAACGGTGTTCCTCGAACCACTTGGTAAACAGTGATTGGTGGTCATCCTGCGGCACGGCCGATCCGTTTTCAGTGAATCAAACAAACGACTCCACCGAATTGGTACCGTGACTTACGTGCGTCTTACAGCAAAAGCCGCAGAACCGATGATAAAACCGGGACTGGCTCCCGCAACGGTCAACGCTGTGAAACAAATTTCTTCGTTTAACCCGACCCAAAGGGGAGGTCGCGCCTGCAGAGCCTTACCTCCGGGTCGGGTGAAACGGTCTCATCTCGCATGAAGTTGCTTCACAGCGTTGCGCAACGGGGCAGAAACCATGTGATGTCGCCCCACATAACGAAGCTATGTTTGGGGGGGAGCGGTTTCGGCACGGGCCTGTCGAACGGTTTGCCAGGGCTTTTCATTTCGGAAGGGGTCGAACAGTTCTGCAAGGCCGGCGGCGGCCAGTTCCGTGCCGGAAACGAATCGTCCGGGACGCGTCCATTCATGAAGTTTTTCCGCGCTGATTGGAAACAAGTGTGTCAGCAGGTGATCAACATCGCCTTCCAGCTGGCGAAAGTGACGAGCCCACTCGGCGGCTTCTTCCAGATGAACGTTCTCTTCAGACGACCACCGAATCGGATGGAACAACAGAGTACTGAGCGATGTCACCAGCCGCCTGCGGCAGGCCGCGAAGGGCAGCAGGCCCGCCGATGAGCACTCACCTACCACGACAGCTGTGGCTTTCAATTCGCGGACTCGAATCATGGTGGCCAGTGCGAGACCGGAATACACACTGCCGCCGCCCGTGTCGAAATAGATGACCACTTCGCCTTTCAGCGGTACGTCCAGCAATCGCGGCAGCAGGTCCGTGTTGCGATCAGAAAGTTCACCACTGAAGACGATTTCAGTGGGTTGCCGTGACTCGGGAGGCCGACCGACGGGCTGTGGTCCGGGATAGGCCGTGAGTCGACCATTCTTGCGATCTTTGTCCATGGATGACTTCGACTGTTTCTATGCCGGCAACAGATGGATTTCGCGTTTCACAACAACGGTGTGCGACCGCAGATTTGTTCGACGGCAAGGGTCTTCGGCCGCAACGGCAACTTTCGGGGGAACTCACGAGGAATGCCGCAACAGGCGTTCTCGCGCTTCGCGGATGCTGTCGACCAGAATCCGAACTTCAGCTTCCGTGTTGTAAGCTGCAAAGCTGGCTCGCGTTGTCGCGCTGACTCCCAGCAAATCGTGTAACGGCATCGTGCAGTGATGTCCGTGCCGAGTAAAAACGTTGTTCAGATCGAACAACGCTGCCAGGTCTTCGGGATGAATGTCGCTCATCCGAAAGCTGACGATCGCCCCCTTATGCTCGGTGGACGGACCGTAGATCGTCATGTTGGGAATGGACTGCAGCTCGGTGGCAGCCAGTTCCAGCAGACGTTGTTCATGAGCGTGAATTGCGGCCAGCCCGTACTGCTGCACCCAGTCGATCGCCGTTCCCAGCGCGATGGCCTGGACGATGGGCAATGTTCCCGCTTCAAACCGTGCGGGAGGCGGAGCCCATTCAGAATGATCGCTGTAGACTCGACTGATCATGTGCCCCCCAAACATCATGGGCTGCATTTCGGAAAGCAACGACTGACGTCCGTACAGCACACCAATTCCAGTGGGTCCGTAAACCTTGTGGCCCGAGAAGGCCAGAAAATCAATGCCATCCGCCACGAC
The DNA here is from genome assembly GCA_020426515.1 of Planctomycetaceae bacterium. GTDB lineage: Bacteria > Planctomycetota > Planctomycetia > Planctomycetales > Planctomycetaceae > JACKHO01. The sequence goes on from JAGQPW010000198.1 coordinate 2,591, forward strand.
GTCGGTGGGCATGTGCGGCACGCTCTGAGCCCCATCCACAACCAGCACGGCTCCCACGGCGTGAGCGGCATCCGAAAGCTGACGAATGGGAGTGACGGTTCCCAGAACATTGGACATTCCCGTGACCGCCACGATCTTTGTGCGACGAGTCAGCAACTGATCCAGCGATGTCAGATCAAGTCGCCCGTCTTCCGTCAGCGGAATGAACTTCAGGATGGCCCCATGAATGTGAGCCACCTGTTGCCACGGAACGAAGTTGGCATGATGTTCCATGGGAGTAATCAGGATCTCGTCTCCCGGCTGAAGACGACCGCTGCTCCAACCGAAGGCGATCATGTTCAGAGCCGCCGTGGCCCCCGGAACGAACGCCACTTCTTCGGAAGCGGATGCTCCAATGAAATCGGCAATCTTTTGACGAGCGGCTTCCAGTTCGTCATCGATGCGTGCACCAAAACTGTATCGGCCTCGGTACGCATTCGCGAAGTACTGTTCCTCGACTTCGCGTTCCTTGTCGATCACGACCTGCGGCTTCTGAGCCGACGCGCCACTGTCCAGATACACCGGCGGCCTGCCATTGGCCAGAATCTGATTCAGAACCGGAAACTGTCGACGCACTTCGTCCACATCAAAGGGCCTGATCGACGTCGAAGCAGGTTTCGAGTGGTGATCAGCAGTCGCTCGGTCCTGAACTTTGGTCTTGACCGTCGCTGCAACTGACGGAGCCAGTGATTCGGCAGCGATTGTGCGGATACGATCAACCATTCCCTGCAGACCATTGTGTCGCTGGGGGGAGATGTACTGCTTCAGTCGCAGTCGATCGAACACATCGGTGATCGGAAACGCAAGAATCTCACTGGCTCGCAGACCGGAGTAAGAAGCCAGCAGAATCGTGATGAGTCCGCGCACGATTTCCGCATCGCTGTCGGCCTGAAATGTCAGCACCGGATCATCGCCGGACTCAGCCATCGAGCCCGTCAACCACACCTGGCTCTGACAGCCATGCACCAGATCGCAGTCGCGCTTTGCTTCAGGAGGAAAGCGAGGCAGATCGTACCCCAGTTCCAGCAGATACTGAGACTGATCACGAGGATCCAGCTGTTCGAATTCCTCAAAAATCTCTTCAGTGGTGATCTGCATGACAATGACCTGCGAATGCTGAACACATGACTCAAACGCGTTCGTCGGAATGACAGCCGCTGAAAACACTTCCTTCGAAATGGATGCGCCCCGAAGAGACGCGCAGTCCGGCAACGCATCGCGCGAATGTGTTTTCAAAAATGCTTCGAGCCTTTGAATACAGTCGGCTCTGACGAACGTTCGTTAGTTACAGAATTTCCAGCTTGGGTGCCGGAGGCGTCTCGACCAGATTTCGAGTGACTTCCATGGCCACGCTGCGACAGATGTGCAGCAGAGCGTCCTTTGCTTCGCCCTCTTCCTTCAGAAGATCCATGATCTTTCCGGCATCGCAACGTTCGCGAATCTGAGCATTGATCGGGACTTCGCCCAGAAACGGCAGCTTCAGTTCTTCGGCCACCTTTTTCGCTCCGCCGCGGCCAAAGATCTCCCCCGTCATGTTCTCCACAAATCCCAGCACGGGAACGTTCACCTTCTGGTACATGTCGACGGCCTTGATCGCGTCCAGCAATGCCACCTGTTGAGGCGTGCAGACCACGACCGCTCCGGCCAGCCCCACCTGCTGAGACAACGTCAGCGAAACGTCGCCGGTTCCGGGGGGAAGATCGATGATCAGGTAATCCAGTTCGCCCCATTGAGTATCTTTGAGAAACTGCACCAGAGCCTTGTGCAGAATCGGACCACGCCACACGACTGACTGGCCCTGTTCCAGAAAGAAACCCATGGACATCAACTTCAGTCCTTCGACGTCGATGGGGTCCATCCGCATGATCTTGCGACCGTCCGGGTTCTCAAGCTCGACAGCTGCGGGCTGACCGGAAGCACCAAACATATGCGGAATGCTCGGACCGTAAACGTCAGCATCCATCAGGCCAACACGGGAACCCAGCGTGTGCAGACCACAGGCCAATGCCGCTGCCACCGTGCTCTTTCCAACACCACCCTTACCGCTGCCCACCGCGATGATATTGTGAATGTTCAGGCCGATTCGCCCACCGGCATCCTTCCCCTGAACGCGGACCTCTGTTCGAATCGTCAGCGGACGCCCGTCGAGTGACTGCGCGAGCGACTCTTTCAGCTTCTCTGTCAGAGCTTCCGTCGCTGAATACGCATGGCTGGGCAAAAGTATGGTCACTTCGACTCCGGAAGACTCGGCTCGAATGTTGCCCACCATTTTCAAGGAAGAAAGAGTTTTCCCGAGCACCGGGTCCGCGACCTGCCCAACCAGATCCCGAAGCTGTTCTGCTGACTGCATTGTGTTTCGATCAATGAAATGAAGTAAAAGCCGTTCAAAAAACAGGACAAAAATGTTTTCGGTACCAACGTTGCTGCCGTCACCTCGAAACGCCAACCGAAACCCGACGTCCATTTCTTCTCAGCGCTGTGAAGCACTTCTTTTGCCGGGAACGACAGCCGTCTAACCCGTGGCCGAAAGGCCAGGCCGAAGTACGTTGCACACAACCTGGCCTTTCGGCCACGGGTTAAACGTTCAAAACCCTTCACGGCGTTGAGCAGTGCCCTTGCCCCAATGGCGTGGAAAGCCATCTCAAGTGGACCGTCACAAGCGCCGAGACGCTGCCGATGGTCGCCCAGAAAAAATGTGCGCACAGTGCGCTGGTCTGACGGAGTCAGAAGCCAGCCTGACAGCATCGTAGGTCTGTGGTTTGGGAGATCAATCTCGCCAGGCCGGTTAGCGCAAATTCCGCCCACGAATTGCGAGACGCCGCCGAATTCTCGCTGCCAGAAATCCGATCCGCGACCCGAACTCCGGTTGTCGCAACTTTGCCGCCCGACCACCGGCACTTCTTCGACGGGTTCAGTGTCGGTCTGAGGCAGAAGTCCAATCGGTTTCGACACTCTCGTTCCGGCTGCGGCCAATCACAGAACCCTTTCGTCTCCTCGCCGGACCGCCGCCCGACCACGTCGCGGCGATCTTTCGGACCGAAGCTGCAGACTCAATAGATGACACCCATTCATACCGCGGCCTTGCCTGCGGAAAACACTGCCCCTCGCGCGATTCGGACGAGTATTCCGTTACTTATTGAGAATCAGTCGCCCGTTCCGGGTGACTCGAAGGCGATAAATCTGTCCCTGATGTTGAATGAACACTTCCTTTCCACCGTCAGACAGTTGATCGAACGCAAAAGTCGCCGCCTGCTGCGGCTGGGAAGGCTCAACCGAACCGCCTTCGCCGTCCTGATCGGTAGAAAATGAAGCGTTTTTCGGCAAATTGACAGATTCCAGCGGATTCTGGTGTTCAGCAGACACAGCGGGTCTCGCAGTTGAAAATAACGACTGATCTTCGAAAACAGATCCAAAATTGGTTGGAAAGATTGTTTCCAGCGTTACATTACTGAGACTGAATCTCAGTGTCAACGCCGACGCCAGCAAGCAACTGCGAATTTTTTGCTCAGCCAGCCACGCTCGGAGACGCCCGTCCATTCGAGGTCGAATGGGCGTTCCCACTTCTCTGTTTCTGCCGTGAGATCGAACATGACATCTGTTGCTCCGAGAAAGCGTCCCGGATTTACCCTGATCGAATTGCTGGTGGTGA
>JAGQPW010000199.1 GCA_020426515.1 Planctomycetaceae bacterium
CGACTTGGGGAAGTTCATGCCATCGGGGCCGTGCCAGTCCCAGCGACTGTAGTTCATCGAAACGAAACGGGCTCCGGCTTCCACCAGTCGACGAGCAACGCAGAAGTTCTCCACCATCTGCGGGGCCCCGTCTCGCTGAAACTTTTCATCGCTCTGGCCGTAGCGGGCGAGGACAGCGGGGTCTTCCTTGGAGAGGTCGAGCGCATCGGCCAGCCGGTCGCTGGTGAGGATTCCCATTGCCTGCTGCATCGAGACATCGAGACTTTCCATGGTTCCGGTCTGATCGAGTTCCTTCTTCAGTCCATCGATCGAACTGCGCAGGGCGACGCGGTCGCGGAGGCGTTCCAGCGTGATGCCCTGCAGGACCATGCTTTCCGAGGAACTGCGGGCTTCGCGGCCCAGCACGTTAAACGGAGAATGTGAAACGCCCAGAAAGCCGCCGGTTCCCGGTTCACCCCAGGTGCGGTTGCCGGTCTGATACATCAGGCCAATGTGTGGCGGGACGGCTTCGGTAACGGCTCCCTGGAGGTGCGAAACCCAGGCTCCCCCGGCGGGCCAGCCTCCAGGAGGTTGACGATCGCTTCTCCTGCGTCCGGTCATGCACTGATAGGCATCGTGGCCTCCGTCGGAATCGGAGAGCGAACGGACGATGACGAACTTATCCATCATTGCGGCAATCCGCGGGAACTGCTCGCAGATTTGAATGCCGGGGACGTTCGTCTGGATGGGATTGAATTCGCCACGAATTTCACGAGGGGCATCGGGCTTGGGGTCCCACATATCGATGTGCGATGGACCGCCGGGCAGATAGATGTTGATGATGGCTTTGTGCGAACGCTCCTGCTGATTCGCCCGCAGGACAGAAGAAAGCCCCAGTCCTCCCAGAGCAAAGCCCCCCACGGTGAGGAAGCCACGTCGGGAAATGCCATCGCAGAAGCTGCTGCGTTGAGATCCAGAACCGCTGAGGATGGAGAGCATGGGGGACAGACTCCAAGGTGGGGGAGTGTGGCGGGCGCTGCTGTTGAGGAGAGATCGGCTGTGGGCCTTGCATGAGTCTAGTTTGATGCGTCCGGGACCGTCAATTGGCGTTTGACGAAGTTGCCGATTCTGCCGGCATTTGTTGGCGAGCCGGGCGGCAATGTTCGCGGGATTTCAGAATCTCGCGGAGTAGAAACGAAAACACCCGGCCGAGGCCGGGTGTTTTTTCAGTGCGGTCGAGAGGAGTCGAACCTCCACGTCCTATTGGACACAAGAACCTGAATCTTGCGCGTCTGCCAATTCCGCCACGACCGCAGCGGGAGGGGAAGTGTACACGAACACTCCGAGCCGTCAACCACATCAGGGCCCCGGTTTTTTGACCGCAAGCGAGACTTTAACGCGCACACGGCTTGTGCCGCCGATCCCTGCCGGGATGCCCGTCACTTCTTCGGCTTGGCTCGCTTTCCTTCCGGTGGTGGTGTGAGGCCATCATCGGGCTGGTTCCAGAGTCTGTACGGATCATTCAGTCGTCGCATTTCGGCCAGTAGCAGGGCTTCCATTTCGGCCAGCTTGTCGGCATAGCGGGGATCGCCGGCCAGATTCACCTGAGATGATCGCGGAGTTATTCCCACCAGGTTCTGAACGGCAGGGACATGGTGTTCGGTTAGAAACTCGTTGGGGTTCTCTGCCAGATTGAACAACTGCGTCTCGTGGACCGTGCCGTCCAGCACATCGTACTTGATCAGCTTCCAGTCCCCCTTGCGAACGCAGCGCATGCCCGGTTTGGTGCCGCCGCAATAGGCTCCATACAGGACATCGCGAATGGCGGGCTCCTTGCCCATCAGGACCGGTTTGAAGCTGTGGCCTTCGTTGGATTCGGGGGGCGCGATTCCTGCGAGGTCGCAAAGTGTGGCGAGGGTGTCGAGCAGGTAGATGTTCCCCTGAGCACGTGTGCCGGGCTGAATTCCGGGGCCTTTCACGATGTACGGAACGCGCCACGTGTGCTCGTACAGGTTTTGCTTTCCCTGGAGACCATGGCGACCAATAGCGATGCCGTGGTCGGATGTGTACACGATATACGTGTTTTCGAGTTCGCCCATGGATTCCAGTTTTTGCAGCACACGGGCAATTTGCTGATCGATGTTTTCGCTGCAGGCGAATTCGCGTCCCAATTCGTTGCGGATGGTTTGTTCGTCCCGATTTTCCCAGACACCACTCACGGCGACTTCATCACGCAGGCCGGGATGCCCGTGCGGAAAGGGGTGAGCTGGAAGGTAATTGACCGGCAGAGCGGGCTGCTTCGCATTGGCGGGAGGCCGATGTTCCTTGTCGGTGTGATTGACCGCTCCGTATTTGGCCAGCAATTCGGGCGTGCCATCGCGGGTATCGTGCGGATGGGAGAAGCCGAAGTAGATCAGGAACGGGTTTCGATCCGTCCTGGACTCTCGCTCCTTGAGGTAATCCAGAACCTGATCGGCGTGCCATGCGCTCCCGGATTCGTTTGTCCCGCCGCGTCGGGTCGCATCGTGGCGTACGGTGAACTGCCGGTTGGCTCCTTCGTAGCTGTTCCCCATTTTGCAGGTCCGCATCGTGTCGTACCCGGCGCGGTTAAAGATGGCGGCCAGCGTGTCATTCGGCAGATCCCGGGGGCACAGACCGGTTTCCAGAGCCCGCGGGGCGATGGGGAGGTGCCATAGTGTGCGGCCCGACATCACCATATGCCGCGATGGCGTACAGACGGCCCCCACAAACGCTCCCATGTGATAGGCGCCGTCAAACACCATTCCCTCGGCTGCCAAGCGATCGATGGTTGGTGTCTCCAGCGGCGAAGCCGGATTGTAGACTTTCAGGTCAAGCGGGGACTGATCATCGACGATGACAAACAGAATATTGGGGCGTTCCGCTGCACTAAGACTTGCGGAGACAGCCACGATAGCGGTGAGCAACAGCAGGAATCTTCTCATGGGACTTTCGTGTTGCAGAGGTCTGTTGGTTTGACGAAATACAGACATTACATCAACGCGTTTGTATGCGACTGAGACGCAGAATCCAAGCGCGGGGGAACGGAACGCTGTGGCGACGTCCATTGCCGGTGGTTCTGCAGAGACATAAACTCGCGTCCGATTCGATGGGTCTCCTTTTTTCGGTGCACGATGAACGTTTCACGGTCCCCAATCTTGCCTGCTTTGGGCCAATCGTGGAGTCGTCGCGCCTGGATGCAGGCGGGGTCTTCCGGATTATTGGGGCTGGGTTTGCCGCAGCTGCTGGGGGCACGTGCCCGTGCCGATGAAGGGGCTCCGAAAGCCAAGTCGATGATCATCGTCTTTCTGACCGGAGCGTGCAGTCATCACGACACGTTCGACATGAAGCTGGAGGCTCCGGCGGAGATTCGCGGCGAGTTTCAGCCGATTTCGACAACCATTCCTGGATACGTGGTCTGTGAACATCTCCCGCGGTTGGCCGACCGGGCCCATCAGTACTCGGTGATTCGCAGTCTGTCGCACGGCGATAACAACCACTTGATGTCCACTCATCATGTGCTGACAGGCGAAAAGCAGCCGGGTGGTTTTTTCGACAAAGTCGCTTCGCGCGATGACTGGCCTTGCTACTCCAGCGCACTGCAGTACCTGCGTCCTCGGCAGGATGGTTTGCCAACGGGTGTGAATCTGCCGACATTTCTGCAGCAGGGACCACTCACATGGCCTGGACAACATGCCGGTTTTCTAGGTCCGAACTACGACCCGTGGCAGATCACCGGCGATCCCAACTCGGCTGAGTTTCGAGTTGATGCGCTGACTCTGGCCAATGGCATCAGTCTGGAGCGACTGGGGCGACGGCAGACGTTGCTTTCGGAGGTGAACCGCCAGCAGAATCGCATCAGTGAAATGGCCAAGACGCAGCGGCTTACGAGCGATCAGGATTTGGCGATGTCAATGCTCACATCGAGCCGCCTGGCGAAAGCCTTTGACCTCAAGAACGAGCCCGATGCCGTGCGAGACCGGTACGGTCGCAATCAGACCGGACAGTCGCTGCTGCTGGCCCGTCGACTTGTGCAGGCGGGAGTTCCCATTGTTCAGGCAAATATTGGTCAGGTGCAGACATGGGACAATCATTCCAACATCTTCCCCGCACTGAAGGACCGCCTGTTGCCGCCACTGGACCAGGGCGTGTCGGCGCTCTTGGATGAGTTGGCCGAAACCGGATTGCTCAATGAGACGCTCGTGATGATGCTCGGTGAGTTTGGACGCACGCCCAAGGTGAACGACCAGCGTGGTCGCGATCACTGGGGGCCGTGCTTTTTTGGCCTGTTCGCGGGGGCTGGAGTAAAGCCGGGGCAGATCATCGGGGAATCGGATGCCGAAGGGGCTTATCCGTTGACACGCCCCTATTCTCCCAATGATGTGGGAGCCACTGTGTACCATATGCTGGGCGTGCCTCCCGAAGTGATCGTGCGGGATCGACTGGGGCGGCCGGTGCATCTCAACAAGGGAACTGTGATCACACCGTTGTTCACCGGCGCAGAGACGTGATCTGTAGCGAATCCTGAAAAAACCTGATCCAGTCGCAGATTTTTGCCGTTTTTCCTGGCGGAGTGGCGAATAACGATCGTGGATCGGAGACTTCAGAACGGAACGGACTGCAGGTGACCGTATGAAAGCCCTCTCGTTTGTGCTGCTGCTGTTGATGTCATCGACGTTGCTGGCCGAGGATATTTCCCCGCCCTCGCTACTTGGCGAGCATGCGCAGCCCGGAACACTTCTGTTCAGCAAAGGGGACTGTCTTGCTGTGCGCGTCTTTACGGGGAGCCCGTACACGCATGTGGCGATGATTTGCCCGGAAGAAGGTGATCTCGTTGTCTATGATGCCAATCCCGGTGACGGTGTGCGGCGTCAGTCGCTCGACGAGTATCTGAAGAGTATCGCCCCGGGAGAACTGCAGTTGCTGCAGCCTCGCCGTCCGCTGACCGGCGATGAGCAGACTCGGCTGCAATCATACCTCACCAGTAAATTGGGGACGCCCTATTCGGTAATGCATCACACGACGGGGCACCGAGCCGATGGAGTCCACTGTGCGGAGTATCTGACCGATGCGCTGATGGAGATTCAGTGGATCGAAGCGGAGTCGCCACCGCGGGTTTCACCTGGCAGCCTGCTGCAGGGGCTGACTGCAGGGAAGGTGTACGTAAGCGGTGCCAGCTACCAGATGGAGGAGCCGGACGTCTCGACACCGGTTGGTCGAAACAGTTGCGAACAATTGTGGCTCGACACGAAGAGCTGCTGCCGCAAGTGTTGTCGACAACTCTCTCGCTGGTTCTTGTGCCGCTAGCCTCTGCGTGTGTACACGGCGGTCGGCAGAAGCCTATTCCGGCAGCGAATTCCCGCAGCAATTCCAGATGTTCCTCGCCAGATTGCGGAGATTTGGCGTGAATGCGCCGGCTGTCCTCATGAAGGACGTGATTGACATAATTGACGTTCCGGGGGTGACGCAAACGGAACGGTTGACGAATCGCGGGCGGAAGCGGGATTTGAAGTAGTTCTGGCCCTTGGAGTTGAACAGAAAGTTCAGCCGCTTGTACCAGAGTGACATCGACAGCCGCACCATCCAGCTTGCAGTGGGACTGGATTGTTCGTCGGTTCCCTTTCCGGGAACCAGGCACAGGGAAACCAGTTTCGCCCCTTCCGACTGCAATTGATCAATCACTTCCCGGAACAGGAACGCAATCGTTCCTCGGGGGGCATCATTCCGCTTGCGGTAGGTTTCGAACGACCAGGCCGTTCCGTTCTGCATGGGGCTGCAGGCGAGAAACGCTTCGATTCGCCCAGTCTCTGCGGATCGTGCAAGAAAAAGTCGACGCCGAAACATGGCCAGCGGGTCGAATTCCCCCTCCATCAATCGTAGCGGCTGCGAATAGGTCTTGGCGCTCAGGTCTTCGCGAAGGATGGAGACAAGCTCGGGGGCCAGCGCGTACCGATCATCATCATCAGCCAGTTCCACGACCTGCAGGCCCGCACGGCGACAGAAGTTTGTCTGCCTGCGGACCCATTCAAATTCTTTTCCCTTCCAGGTGATGCTGCCGAGGTCGAGAACGGGTTCCTCGCCAAACTTGGAAACTTCGAACCCGGCATCGAG
>JAGQPW010000019.1:0-5998 GCA_020426515.1 Planctomycetaceae bacterium
GCTGGACTGGCTGTTCCCGCTGGGTGAGACCGAGCATTCCAGCTATCCGGAGTTCATCGCCGAAGTCGGCGCATTGGCGATGGGGTCAACAACCTACGAGTGGATGCTCCGCAATGCCGAGCACATGATTGCCGAAGTTGGTTCGGCCTGGCCTTACACTCAGCCCGCCTGGATCTTCTCCAGCCGTGGGCTGCCGCGAATTGAGGGAGCCAATCTTCACTTTGTCAGCGGCCCCGTGCAGGATGTCTTTCCGGAAATGCAGCAGGCTGCGCAAGGAAAGAACATCTGGATTGTTGGCGGTGGCGATCTGGCTGGCCAGTTTTTCGATGCAGGGCTGCTCAACGAACTGATTATCAACCTGGGGTCCGCGACGCTCGGCAAAGGTAAGCCGCTCTTTCCGCGTCGCGTCTTGAGTCCCACCCTGCAATTGACATCGGTCCACCCGATGGGGTCCGGAATGGTCGAACTCTGGTATGAGGTGAACTACCCCAGGCAGCAGCCGAAAAATGGCGGGCAGCCAGACGCCTGACGTTCACGTCACCGCACTCTGCCTATCGCTTTGGTGGCTTTGCTGGATCGCCGGGCTCGGGAACGAATTCCTGCGTCGATCGGCGAATGGCCAGGGTCCAGAAGACGAACAACGAGAGAGAGCATCCCACATCCGGGGCCCGCATGAGCGTCTCAGCGTAACCCTGCATTCCGTAGGCAATCGTGTAGGCCATTGCCAATACGCCACCCCACAAGGTCAGCCACAAAGCAAGCCCGCGCTGTCGGGGACCGGCGAGCGCCACTGCCGATGTGATTTCAATGACTCCCATCCCCAGCAGAATGTATTGAATGCGAACATCTGGCAAAGGCCGCAGCCGCAACTCGTGTACACATTCTACCAGCAAATTGTGAAGTGGACCGGGCTTCTGCCATTCGGAAAAGGCTTGAATGGAATGCCCGAGAAACAACAGCAGGAGAGCAACCTGTATCAGTCCCGTTGCAGCGCGTGCCATCCCGAGAGTGGTACGCACGCGAGGCGGCCACAAGTCAATCAGCATAAGTGCCAGCGGCGCCACAATTCGCGGGGCGTAGAGCATAGGTTCCACCGCTGGCAGCATTCCGGTTCCATACATCGTGGCTGAGGCGGCGACCAGACATTGCCATAACCCCACCGGAATGAGCACGGGCCAGCAGGGACGCAACATCGTAAAGAACCCGCAGACGAGCAGGGCAACGGAAACCACGCGATGCGCCAGCGCAATCTCCGCTGCGGACACCTGGTATGCCTGCTCCATCAGACTGGCAACGGGCGTCAATTGCTGCAAATGCAGGTATGCCGCCGCCTGTCCCCAACATTGAGCCACGACGACAACGCGCATGATCCCCTGAAGGAAACGAATTCCTCGGGGCCGCGGACTCTCGAATGGATTGGGTACGCTCGTCATAGGCCGTGTCGATCGGATGCAGCAACCGCAGGCGGCATTCCATCGCATTCTGCGTTTTGAGGAAACCGCAGTTTTCCTGCCAGATTCTCTCGACAGTGTTCCCACCATGGTGCCAGTGGTACGATGACATCCTCGCGTGCCTGAGAATCCGGCCTTTCAGTCCAGACTGTCGTCGTGTGTTGACGTGTGTAGTTCCATGCTTTGGACGTAACACCAGACGGACTTCGGCCCCAATGAGAGTCCCGGCCACTGAATCGGGTGCAATCCAATGTCGTACAAGTCCTCGGACGACGATCCGGCAAAAATTGCCGGTCTCACGGTCTGTTCCATCCCGAACTTCGCCTGCTGAATCGGACTGTCGGCCATGCGCTACGAAACCATTCAGACGTCTCCATTTTTCTGGTTGCTGTTCGCCCTCGGAGCATTTCCAATCTTTGTGGCGACTACCATCCCCATGCCTGGTGCCCCGGCAGCGATCCTGCTGGGTTGCGGACTGGTGACCCTGACTGCCTCGGTCATCTTCAGCCGGCTGACCATTCGGGATGAGGGAGACCATCTGCTGGTGCACTTCGGACCGTTTCCACTGTGGCCACTGCGAATTCCGTATGCGGACATTGAACTTGTCGCCAAGGACCGGTCCACGTTCGTCGATGGCTGGGGACTGCACTACACGCGGCAGGGCTGGCTGTTCAACGTGTGGGGATTCGATTGTGTTCGTATCGTCACGAAGCAACGGAGCGTCCGGCTGGGGACCAGCGAACCCCAACAGTTGCTGGAGTTCCTGGACTCCGCCCGGCAGGGCTCAACGTCGTCGCCTTAGGCCACCGTCCCGGGACTTCTGTCCAATAATCTGCGGCTGCATCGGTTGACCTTTGCAGCGAACCGCAGGTCAAAGGCAATGCTGAATCCAAAGGCGACAGACCAAACGACAAATGCCGCTGTCGCGAGATCACTCGCAACGCGGCATCTGAAGAGAACCGAAATTTTATCGACGTTTCAGCGGTTCCCAGGAAACCACGACCAACTCGTTTGAGTCATGTCGGTTCGCTTAGGACTTCTTGCTGCCGGCGTCGAAAGGCTTCTGGACCACTCGTTTCTCGATCATTCCGGAGCGAATGAGGCTCACGGGGACGCGGCGGCGAACCACCTGACCGTCTTCCATGATGCGGACCGTCTGGAGGTTCTTCTTGAACTTCCGGCGGGTAATTCCGGTGGTCTTACGACCGTTACCACCCAGATACTTGGGCTTACCGCGCTGGCACAGGCTGTTTCCAAAGCTGGGCTTGTTCTCGCCGTACAGCTCGAACCGCTTCGCCAATTTGATCCGCTTGTTTTTCTTAAGTGTGCTCATGACATTCACTTACATCTAACAGGCCAATCCGGTTGCCCGGTGGCTGCAGGGACTTTTTTGTTCGGAGCCGCGTACAATAGTTGGCGCCGCCTCGTTTTGCAACTCGGAGCAGCGTCAGAAACGGGGTCACTCGGACGAAGAGTCTCAGGCGAGCGGAACGTTCTCCACCAGTCTCACTGAACCAACCCCGCGTCACAACTGTCACCGATTCTGACTTTTTGTCGGTGTGCGCAACAGAACGCTCGCCCGGATTCGAGGCGCCAGTTACAATACGGGGCTCGATATCTCCGGGCTCGCGGTCTATCACGACCACCTGGAATGAACCCGAACCAACCGTTTCGAAGAAGGCCGTCCCGTGTCTACTGCAACCGAAAAACAGACCGACCGTCAGACCATTACTGGTGCTGAGATTCTCGTCGAAGCACTGATTCGGCAGGGCGGTCGCTACGTATTCGCGTATCCCGGCGGGGCCAGCATGCCCCTGCACCAGGCCCTGCGGAAATACCGCGAGCAAATCCGGACCGTTCTGCCCCGGCATGAACAGGGAGGATCGTTCGCGGCTCAAGGTGTCTCCCGCACAAGCGATGAAGTCGGGATCTGTATGGCTACATCCGGTCCGGGGGCCACGAATCTGGTGACGGCCATTGCCGATGCCAAGATGGACTCCGTGCCGCTGATCGCAGTGACCGGTCAGGTGCCCCAAGCCGTGATTGGCAGTGATGCGTTCCAGGAAACGCCCATCGTCGAAGTCTGCCGGGCGATCACCAAGCACCATTATCTGATCACCGCCGACGACTACACCTGTCCGGAATCGGTGGCGAAGGCTCTCAAGAGCATCCCTCGCATCGTCAAGGAAGCCTTCTTCCTTGCCAAGAGCGGACGTCCGGGCCCCATCCTGATCGACTTCCCGAAGAACATTCAGCTCACCAGCATCGCCGTGGACGAGATCGACTACGATCCGCCGATGTACCTGCCCGGCTATCACCCCGAGCGTCGCAAAGTCGCCGCAGAACAGGTGAAGCAGGTGATTGCCGCAGTGAAGCGGTCCAAGAAGCCCGTCCTGTATGTTGGTGGCGGAGTCATCAATGCGGATGCTTCCGCAGAACTGGTTGAATTTGCCCGTAAGTCAAACATCCCCGTCACCATGACCTGCATGGGACTGGGTGCATTTCCCGGCGATGACCCGCAGTCGCTGCATATGCTCGGCATGCACGGAACCGTGTACGCGAACTACGCCGTCAACGAAGCCGACCTGCTGCTCGCGTTTGGCGTCCGTTTCGACGACCGCGTGACCGGCAAGCTCGAAGAGTTTGCCAAGCACGGAAAGATCGTCCACGTCGACGTCGATCCGTCAGAAATGCACAAGAACAAGGAAGCGCACATCCCCGTGGTGGGCGATGTGAAGCAGTTCCTGCATGCACTGAATGCAGCCTTCGACCCCAAGACTGATGCTCCGGATCTGACGGACTGGTGGACGCAGCTGAACGAGTGGAAGACCAAGTACCCGCTGTCGTACCGCGATGCCGGCGACTTCATCGTTCCGCAATACGCCATCGAAGAACTCTGGAGGCAGACGATCGAGAAAGAGCCGTTCGTGGCTGTGGGCGTGGGACAACACCAGATGTTCGCGGCCCAGTTCTACAAGTTCCGCTCTCCCAAGAAGTGGCTCTCCAGTTCCGGACTGGGCACCATGGGCTTTGGTCTCCCGGCGGCCATGGGCGTGCAGACGGCTCACCCCAATGACCTCGTGATCGATATCGATGGCGATGGCTCCTTCCTGATGAACGTGCAGGAACTGGCGACTCTGAAATGCGAAAACCTGCCCGTGAAAATCCTGCTGCTCAACAACCAGCACCTAGGCATGGTGGTGCAGTGGGAAGACCGCTTCATGGAAGGCCGCCGTGCCCACACGTACCTTGGCCCAGTTGATCACCCAGAAGCACTGGGTGAAGGCGAAGGGGGTCACTACGAAGAGACCTACCCGGACTTCGTCAGCATTGCCAAGGGCTTTGGGATCGGCGCCAAGCAGGTTCGCAGCAAGAAGGAATTTCCAGCAGCCCTGGCGGAAATGCTGGCTTACGATGGCCCCTACCTGCTGGACGTGATCTGCCCATACCAGGAACACGTCCTTCCAATGATCCCCGGTGGCGGCACCGTGCGGGACATCATCATCGAGTAGTCCTGCTTCTGAGCAATAACTTGAATCGCACGAGGCTGTCAGCTGTGGCTGGCAGCCTCGCTGTCGTTCACCAGTAGCGCTCAGGTAATGCGGTCTGGCGTTGGAGAGTCGTCACGAGTCGATGTACATTCCGGTGTGCCCGCCATTCAACCTTCTCCGGAACAGCAACCTCCCGCACCACGACGCCCGCGTCCGGTACGGGCGTGGGGCATGCACACCTTTCGGCTGATGTTGCTGTTGTGCCTGCTGGTGCTGATTCGACTGCAACACGCCCGGGACATGGTTCGAGAATCCCAGCGAGCCCTTTGGGAAGCAACGATCGCACAAGCTCAGACTGCTTTCCCTCACGCCGATCATTGGGGCGAGCCCGATCTGCGGACTGGAGCGAGATCCATCCTCGATGCCTCTGGAAAGCGACTGGGCTTCGCCCTGCAGACCGCACCGCAGGCGAACGACATCATTGGTTTCTCTGGCCCATCAAACCTGCTGCTGCTGTTCGACACGGAAGAAGTGCTCCGCAGTGCCGAGATTCTTTCCAGCCGCGATACGCGAGACCATGTGCAGCAAATCGTTGACAGTCCCGGTTTCCTCCCCAAGCTCAAGGGCCTGACATGGACAGAACTCGCCGCAGCTCCCCCGATCGATGCTGTTTCCGGAGCGACGCTGACCAGCATGGCGATGTATCAGGGAATTGTGCAGCGTCTCGGCGGCGACCGGCCCAACCGGCTGTTTCCAGATGATCCCCCAGTCGAGTGGGTGCAGGAGGTCTTTCCTGAAGGACGCTCACTGACGGTCGAACCAGGGTCATCGTCACTCTATGCCGTTCGAGATGAGATGGGACATGAACTGGGACAGGTCTTGCGAACGACTCCAGCAGCAGACCAGGTCATCGGCTATCAGGGACCAACGGAAACGCTCGTCTGCCTCAAGCCGACTGATCCGACAGATCCCAATTCAATGCGTGTCTGCCGCATTGTCATTGGACGCAGCTACGACAATGCCGAATACGTTGCCTATCTCCGCGAAGACTGGAGT
>JAGQPW010000019.1:6097-8708 GCA_020426515.1 Planctomycetaceae bacterium
GAAGCAGAGGGAATACAAGGCGTCTCCGGAGCGACCATGAGCAGCATGGCGGTAGCTCGAGGGATCGTTGCAGCCGCCCTGGAGCTGTCTAAGCCAAAGCAGCCAGTCGACTCCAATCCAACACCTCGAACCTTGAAGTTCACGTGGCGCGATGCGGGAACATGTGGCGTGGCGCTTGCTGCCATCGGGTTGATCTGGGCCCCACTGCGTCGTCGACGCTGGGTGAGACTGGTGTTTCAATGCATCGTGATTGGCTACCTCGGACTGCTGAACGGCGACCTGTTGTCGCAGGCGATGTTCGTCGGCTGGGCACAAAGCGGGGTACCCTGGATGACAGCGCTGGGACTGGTGGTGTTGACGGTCGTCTCGTTCAGCATCCCCACAATCACACGGCAGAACGTGTACTGCTCGCATCTCTGTCCGCATGGAGCGGTGCAGCAACTCATGGCTCAGCGTATCCGCAATCGCTGGACGCTGGGTCTCAGAGGGCACACCTGGCTCTCTCGATTGCCCGCCGCACTGCTGATCTGGTGCGTGCTGGTGGCCATGACCCACTGGTCATTCAGCCTCGTGGATATCGAACCGTTCGATGCCTGGGTGTTTCGCATCGCCGGATGGCCAACGCTGCTGGTCGCCATTGCGGGACTGCTGGCGGCCATTCGCATCCCAATGGCTTACTGCCGTTACGGCTGCCCAACCGGCATGCTGCTGCAATACGTGCGACGCCATGCGCGGAGCGATCAGCTTCAGCGGGCTGATTTCATGGCCATATTGGCCGTCGCTCTTGCAGTCAGCATCTACTGGTTTGATCTCTGCCACTGAGGTCAGTTCTGCGGCAGCAGGAACTCGCGATTGTCGATGAGCCGCGTCTTGCCCACCTGGGCGGCAATCAACCCGACCATATGTTGTTGAGGAGTCGTCACTTCGTGCAGCGTGTCGGGGTCCACGATCACCGCATACTGCACCTGAACTTCCGGATGCTGCTGCATGAGCTGGATCATCATCTGCTGAATCGCTGCAAGATCTGTGTCTCCGGAAGCGAGTCGCGTTGCAGCGAGTTTCAGCGCATTCGACAACGACAATGCCGCCTGACGCTCCTCCGGGCTGAGATACACGTTCCGGCTGCTCATCGCCAAGCCATCGGGTTCTCGAACGATCGGACAAACCACAATCTCCACCGGCATGTCGAGATCGCGAACCATGCGGCGGATCGTCGCCTGTTGCTGATAGTCCTTGGCACCAAAGCAGGCGACATCGGGCTGCACGATATTCAGCAGCTTGGCTACAACGGTCGTCACTCCGCGAAAGTGAGTTGGTCGGTGGGCACCTTCCAGAGGCTGAGTGATCTCACTGACCGTGACCCACGTTTGAAAATTCGGTGGGTACAACTCGTCGTTGTCCGGCATGAACACCAGATTGACTCCGGCCTCTCGGCAGGCATGCAGATCGGCTTCGATCGGACGGGGGTACTTCGCCAGGTCTTCATTCGGGGCAAACTGCGTCGGGTTCACGAAGATCGTCACGCAGACGAAATCGCAGAACCGCTGACACTCCTTGACCAGACTGAGATGCCCTTCATGCAGCGCCCCCATTGTCGGCACGCAGCCAATGCGTTTTCCCGCACCACGAGCCGATTTCACGTGCTGGCGAACATCATCGATCGAAGTGGTCACGTACATGGGCTGAATAATACAGCGCTACCGAGAATCTCAACAGCGTGCCTTTGCCAGATGGAAGTGAGGAGAAATCCAGAAACGCCGGATTCTGCGAGCCCCTTAGCCGCGATGATGAGCGAATCGGTGGATCAGACCATGTCCCTGCCGTTCGAGACGCAGAGGGGGCGTGCCGAACAGATCGGCCCCATCGCACTTGCGGCCGATCTCCCCGAAGAAATCCACCAGCAGCATCTCTCTGGTTCCCGGCACCCTTGTTTCGCTCTCTGCGTACCCGGCGGTGACTTCTTTTCGCACTAAATCCGAAAGGAGATTCGCCATCATGCCCCCATTGAGCGAATGCGCACGATCTCAACTGCGTTTGCCGCCGTCCGTTGTCAGCGGCCCCACAGCCTCGCCATACTGTTCCCATGTCGACACTGATTTCCCCCTCGAAAACATCGCTCACAATTGGTCCGATCCAGTTGCGTTCGCCCTTCGTGCAGGCCGCTCTGAGCGGTTACAGCGATGCCGCGATGCGTCTGCTCGCGCGGTCGTTCGGAGCCAGCTATGCACTGGCCGAGGTCATGCTCGATCGGTTCGCCGTGGAAGTGAAGGGGACCGGCAAGACCAGGCATCACCTCCACCTGTCCGACGACGATCACCCGATTGGCGGCCAGTTGATGGGGGCCGATCCGGAGCAGTTTGGCCCCGCCGCACTGCGTCTGGTCGAGTGCGGATTCGATGTCATCGACATCAACTTTGGCTGCCCCGTCAAAACTGCGATGGGGGGGTGCCGCGGTGGCTATCACCTGTCTCAGCCGGACACCGCCCTGGAAATCATCGAGCGGGTTCGCAATGCCGTCCCGGAATCAATTCCGGTGACCGTCAAAATGCGGCGGGGAATCGATGACTCGCAGCGCAGCCGCGATCACTTCTTCGAGATTCTCGACGGCGCC
>JAGQPW010000019.1:8807-10891 GCA_020426515.1 Planctomycetaceae bacterium
GTGACCGTCAAAATGCGGCGGGGAATCGATGACTCGCAGCGCAGCCGCGATCACTTCTTCGAGATTCTCGACGGCGCCTTCGCTCGCGGTGCTGCGGCCATTACCGTGCATGGTCGTACCGTGGAACAAAAGTATGTGGGCCCCAGCCGCTGGGACTTCCTGCGAGAAGTGAAGCAACACGCCGGAGAACGAGCCATTCTCGGCAGTGGTGACCTGTTCACCGCCGAAGACTGTGTTCGCATGCTGCAGCAAACTGGCGTGGATGGAGTGACGATTGCCCGGGGAGCCATCGGGAACCCCTGGATTTTTGCGCAATGCAACGCGCTCTGGACCGGCGGTCCCGCTCCTGCTCCGCCCAGCGTCCATGAGCAACGAGATGTCCTGCTGGAACATGCCCGACTGCTGGAAGAGACATACGGGCCGGATCGCTGGCTCGGCCAGATGCGGAAGTTCAGCTACAAGTACGCCCGGTTCCACCCCGACGCTGAACAGGTCCGCAACGCTTTCGCCCATCCCCGGACACCTGCAGAGTGGCTGCAACTCGTCGCCGATCACTACACCGAAGATCGTCCTGGACAGTTCCCGCCTCTCGAGAGCCCGAGTGACGGCGAGTCCTGCACCTGACCGGCAAACTTTCACTAACCGGAAGAACCGTGGAAAACAGTTTTTGTGCTCCGTCACTAGCCGATCTACACTCCAGGTAGAGTTGGCGGATCCTGATGCCGGATATTTTGCACACCACCGTTTCCCCATCGTCGAGTGGGAATTGGCTTCGCGGCCATGCCCTGCTGGGGTCGCTGATTGTCCATTCGGTACTTATCGGCGTACTGGCTCTGGTTGTGATTCCAGGCGACGATTCTGCCCCGATCCTGCTGATCAATACCGCCTTTTCGACCGCGGTCGACGAACAGATCGTGCCGCTGCAGACCGACTCATCCAGGTCACTTGAAGCAGCTCCCCAGGCTGCTTCACAGCGTCAAACGGCGTCCATTCCGCTGTCTACACGGACTGAATTAACCGATGTTGTCCCCCGGACTGAGCAATCGCCCATCGGCAGCCTGATGTCCGGCTTCCCATCCGCTGCTCTTACGGAAGTGGTGGGAGCATCAACGCCGTTTCGTGGAGCATCGGAAACGGGAGCTGACGGAGAGGGGCAGGGTTCCGGAGGAGGGCACTTTTTCGGATTGCCCCCCATTGGCGATTCGGTGGTGTTTGTGGTCGATTCATCACGCAGCATGAATCACCCGTACCCGCCTCCGGCCAACACGCGCTTCAAACGAGTGCAGCTGGAACTGGTCAACACCATTGGCCACATGCAACCCGAGCAGAAGTTCTTCATCGTCTTCTTCAATCACGAAGCCATTCCGATGCCAGCCAATCAGCTGATCGCGGCCACGCCGACCTCGCAGCAGCGGTATCTCAGATGGATGATCGGAATGAAGGCGGACGGCAAGACCAATCCGGTGCATGCCATGTTGATTGCCCTGCAACTGCGACCGGAGACCATCTACCTGCTGACGGACGGTGACTTGCCTCCCAAGGTCGCCAGTGTGATTCGCGAGGCCAACGGCCAGCACGTGCAAATCAACACCATTGGCTTTGGGGATGATGCTGGAGAACAGGTGCTGCAGGACATCGCCCGGCAAAACAACGGCACGTATCGCTTCATTCCGGAAGACGAGTCTCCGAAATCCGCACCGTAGTGCGAATGTCAGGGCGCAACTCAGAGGCGATCAGTCATCGCTGTCGCCGCCCTCTTTGTCATCGGACTTGAGGACGCTGTCCAGCTCCATTCGAGCATCCAGCACCTTCTGCTTCAGTTCTTCGAGCATCTCTGGATTCTCTTCGAGAAAGGCACGTGCCTTTTCGCGGCCCTGTCCCAATCGGACATCGCCATAATTGAACCAGGCCCCACTCTTCTGGACGAACTTGGCAGTTGTCGCGAGATCGAGAACATCCCCCGACATACTGATGCCGCACCGTCCCAGCATGTCGAACTCGGCCACGCGAAATGGCGGGGCGACTTTATTCTTAACCACCTTTCCTCGCATGCGGATTCCGATGGTTTCCTCGCCATCCTTCAG
>JAGQPW010000019.1:10991-36831 GCA_020426515.1 Planctomycetaceae bacterium
CGAAATGGCGGGGCGACTTTATTCTTAACCACCTTTCCTCGCATGCGGATTCCGATGGTTTCCTCGCCATCCTTCAGCGTAGCAATTCGCCGGATATCCACGCGGCAGGAGCTGTAGAACTTCAACGCACGCCCCCCGGGAGTAGTCTCCGGGCTTCCGAACATCACGCCGATCTTTTCACGAATCTGATTGATGAAGATCACGGTCGTCTTGGACTTGGAAATTGCTCCGGTCAGCTTCCGCATCGCCTGACTCATCATACGGGCCTGCAAACCCACATGCTTGTCGCCAATTTCTCCATCGAGTTCCGCCTTGGGGACCAAAGCAGCCACGGAGTCCACGACGATAATGTCCACCGCATTGGACTTGATGAGCATCTCGGCAATCTGCAGGCCCTCTTCACCAAAGGTTGGCTGACTGACGAGCAGCTCTTCCAGATTGACCCCCAGTCGCTTCGCCCAGGCTGGGTCAAGTGCATGTTCGGCATCGACGAACGCGGCAATGCCTCCAGCCCGCTGTGCTGAGGCAATCGCGTGCAGCGCGAGCGTCGTCTTTCCGCTCGACTCCGGGCCGAACAGTTCAATAATGCGGCCGCGCGGAAATCCCTGGCCACCCAGCGCCAGGTCCATGGAGAGCGCCCCGGTGGAAATGCCTTCAATCTGCTGGTTGGCCGCATCGGCCAGCCGCATGATCGAGCCTTCTCCGAATGCCTTCGAAATCTGCCCGAGAGCATTCTGCAGCATCTTGTCGGACTCTTTGCCTCCGCTGGCTCCACCTTTATCTGACCGTGCTGCGCGTGCCTTTGCCATGTGTGTCGACTCCTGCGATACCACTGAACATCCGGACAGAAGTATAGCCACGACCGGCATGAACGCAAGAGCTTTTATTGTTCCTCGGAGAGGACAGACCGAGACGCTAGTCGAACAGGCCTCGGGAGACGGGCCGTTCACATTCCGGCCCCTCGTTTCGGACATTGTTCACGTAGCTCTCAACGTCCACAAGTTCCATTTGCTTCGCGGAATACGGCGTCCACAGGCGATGCAGCGAAGGCAATTCCGGCTCCGGACAGGTCAGCCAGTCCTCGTAGTCATCCGGAGCGAGAATCACCGGCATTCGATCGTGAAGCCCCGCGAGCAACCCGTTTGCGGCCGTGGTCAGAATTGTGCAAGTCTCCAGTTCACCCCCCGCAGGATCAGTCCAGGTTTCCCAGAGTCCCGCGAAAGCAAACGGCTCTGCCTGCTGGAGCCGAATCAACACTGGCTGGCGACTTCGTCCCGCCTGGCGCCATTCATAGAACCCCGTGGCTGGAAGCAGGCACCGTCGCCGTTTGAACGCCGCTCGAAAGGCCGGTTTGGTGTCCACCGTCTCGGAACGCGCATTGATCATCGACGCTGCGCGTGCGGGATCTTTGGCCCACGAAGGGACCAATCCCCACCTCAGCAATGACAACTCCCGCTGCCGGTCTTCCCGCAACCTCACCACCACCACCGGCTGAGTCGGTGCAATGTTGTAACGAGGCTCCCAGTGAAACTGATCGCCACGCAGTGCGGCAAACACAGCGGCGAGCTCATGGGAACCAGTCTTGAGGTTGTATCGACCGCACATCTCGGCACAGGGCTCAACAATGCTGGCTTAGAAACCGTCGTCAGACACATGCACGCGGCTGCGATCGCCGAATGTCAGGCTTTCGCGGAGCCAGACAAGGTCGACGGTTCCCACGGGACCATGGCGGTTCTTGGAAATGATCAGATCCGCTTCCCCAGGACGATCTTCCGGGTCGTAGGCATCTGGGCGATGCAAGAACATCACAATGTCGGCATCCTGTTCGATCGCCCCGGATTCGCGCAAGTCGGAAAGCCGCGGACGCTTGTCTTCCCGCTGTTCCACTCCACGGTTCAACTGGGCCAGAGCAATCACCGGGACATTGAGGTCCTTCGCCATGAACTTCAGTCGTCGCGTGATCGATGAGATCTGCTGTTCGCGAGAGATATTGGAATCTTCCGACTCGATCAGCTGCAGGTAGTCGATGATAATGATGCCCAGCCCAAAGCGACGTTTGACGCGGCGGGCAATCGCCGAAATCTGCGTCATCGTACGGCCCGGCTTGTCGTCGACGAAAATGGGCAGCGTCCTCAGCTGATTCGAGGCTTCCATCAGGGTGTGCTGCTCGAATTCATCGAGATCCCCCTGACGCAGTTTGTGCCCGCTGAGCTTGGCTTGAATACAGAGCAGACGTTCGGCCAGTTCCAGCTTGGACTGTTCCAGACTGAACAGCAACACGCCACTTTGGGCCTTGGCCACAGCCATGGCAAAGTTACAGACCAGCGCGGTTTTTCCCATACTGGGACGGGCCGCGAGCACAATGAGTTCCGTAGGCTGAAATCCACTGGTCATGTCGTCGAGACCATGAAAGCCGGTGTGCAGCCCACTGATGGTGCCTTCCTGGTCCATCCTCTCGTAGATCCGCTGGAAGGCCGCTTCAAGGATCTCGCTGATCCCGATCTGATCCATTCCCGTTTGCTCTTCAACGATCCCGAACACCCGCTTCTCCGCACGGGCCAGGATATCCTCAATTTCCTCGCTCCCGTGATACGCCTCGCGCAGCGATTCCGTACAGGCATCAATCAGCGAACGCTGCAGCCACTTGTCACGAACAATGCGAGCGTAGTATTCCGCGTGGGCCGCATGGGGCACGGTCCCCATGATCTCGTTGAGGTACGCCGGTCCCCCAATGGATTCCAGATCGCCCCCTTTGTTGAGCTCGTGGGCTAGCGTAATCACGTCGATCGCGCGAACACCCTGCTCATACATATTGTGGATCGTCTGGAAGATCCGGCGGTGTGCATCCGCATAGAAGCAGGGGGACTGAATGATCTGAACAACTTCGTCAAACGCATCGCTGGCGAACAGAATGCTGCCAAGAACACTGCGTTCCGCCTCCAGATCCTGAGGGGGAACCTTGTCCAACAGCTGCGTGACGGACGATGCAGACATGGCGCGCTCGGGGCTGATGCGGGACGAGAAATGCGAACGCATCCCGCCGGCTCAAACCTGCGGGATGCGTCGATCATGTCATCGATTCGATCGGGTGACCGAGTTACTTGATCGAGGCCGTTGGAACGACCCAGACCTTCACTTCCGTTTTGACTTCGGCGTCCAGCTGCACTGGAATCGTGTACATGCCGAGGGTCTTGATCGGTCCATCCATCTTCACGTGGTCATTTTCCACAGCAAAGCTGGCATTTCGAAGTGCCTTGGCGATGTCGCTGGCGACGATGGAACCGTACAGGTGCCCTTCGTCGGTCGCATTCGCTTCCAGCGTCACGCTGTAATCGCGAATCTTGTCGCCCTGAGCCTTCAATTCCTTGCGACGAGCCACAGCCAGTTCTTCCTGGCGTTGACGATGGCGCTGAACCATCATCTTGTTGGCTTCAGTTGCGAGGGTTGCCAGCCCCATGGGCAGCAGATAGTTACGTGCATAGCCGGGCTTCACACGAACAATTTCACCCTGCTTGCCAAGGCTTTCGATATTTTCGGCCAGGAGGATCTCAACGCCCCCTTTGCGATCAATGGCACGAATTCGCTGGCGACGCTTACGTTGAACGACCATGACTCAAATACTCGTTACAGAAGGTTGAACTCGATAATTTTCGTACGCGGTAACTGTCGGCTAGAAGGGGACATCATCTTCAGAGACGCCCGGTCCCGAATCGTAAAACGAATCGGAGCCTCCGTCATCCTGATAACTTCCTCCGTCACCGCCGCTGGAACGTCCGCCCCCACGATTGCTGCCAGCAGATCGTCCGCCGCCGCTACCGCCACTGTTGCCGCCACCACCGCCACCATCGCCACGCGAACCTAGCATCTGCATCTGTTCGCCCACGACCCGGAGCTTTGATCGCTTCTTACCGGTTTCCCGGTCATCCCACGTATCCAGTTGCAGACGACCTTCGATGAGCACTGGCCGGCCCTTGGACAGGTACTCGCCGGCCACTTCGGCCTGACGGCCCCACAAGGTCACATCCACAAACGTGGTTTCTTCTTTTCGCTCATTGGCTCGCTGATCGAACCATGTGCGACTCACGGCCAGTCCAATTTCAGCCACTGCGGTCCCTGAGGTCAGATACTTGACTTCAGGGTCGCGGGTGAGGTTCCCCACCAGGATGACCTTGTTGAAACTTGCCATAATTCGCTCCTTCCAGCGGGAACCCTTTTGCCAGGTCGCCGAAGTGTCAAACTCTACTCAGCTGTCGCTGGTTCAGCTGCTGGGGCTTCCGTCGGAGCCGGAGCATCATCGCCAGAATGTTCCAGTTCGTGCGAACCGATCTGCTGAATCAGCAGTTCGAACAGCTTTGGCTTGTGCTCCAGCAGCAGGTGCCGAATCACCGTTTCGCTCAACTTACAGGCGCGATTCAGTTCGGAGACCCGGGTGCCTTCCATCTTAAAGAAGACCAGCAGGTGCAGACCCTTACGGTGTCCATCCACCTCGTAGGCCAGTCGCCCTTCCTGCCACGGAGTCATCCCGACGATCTCAGCGTCAAAACGCTCGAGCAGCGCCTTCACGGCCTCTTCGGTGCCATTGGGATCCTGCGCGTATCGACCGCTGTCGATCAGGAACATACATTCGTAATGCCGCAAAGCCAACGCCTCACCTCTTCAGTTGATGTTGCCGTCGTCCAGGGACGGGTCGGGAACAACGATTTGTACTTGATTCCTGCCGTGATTCAATGGCCGAAGGTCAATCGGCTGATCTGTTGAACTGATTCATCGCGGCACCGATCCCCTGAGTCCCCCAGGTTTCGATGGCATCTGCCGCCGACTGAATGGCCAGTCGGATCGGCTCTTCCTCACTCTTTCGGAACTTCTGCAGCACATAGTTCGCTGCGTCCACTCGGGGAGCGGGTCGATCAATTCCAATCCTTAGTCGAGGAAAGTCCTGCGTTCCCAGCTGATCGATGGTGTTTTGCAGTCCCTTCTGCCCGCCCGCAGACCCTGAAGCTCTCAGCCTCAGTTTTCCGACAGGAAGGTTGAGATCATCGCACACGACGAGGATCTCCTCGGGTGCCAGTTTGTAAAACTGGCTGGCCGCCCGCACGGAGCGACCACTCAAATTCATATAGGTCTGAGGTGCCAGAAGCAGCACTCGCTCAGCTCCCAGCTGAACCTCTGCAATCTGACCTTCAAACTTTGATGTCCAAGCCGGGCCGGAGAACCGATTCACCAACTCGATCAGAACATCGAATCCTACGTTGTGTCTCGTACCGGTATACTTTGGCCCGGGATTTCCGAGCCCGACAACCAGTTTCACGATTTAGCCTTCTGCGGCTTCCGCTTCGCCTTCCGCAGGGGCTGGCTCAGCTTCCGCACGAGGTGCCACGATGTGCAGGATCATGACATCACCAGGAGTCACAATCGTCACACCGTCCGGAACTTCCGTCAATTCATTTACGTGCAGTGCTTCGCCGATCTTCAAAGCCCCTACGCGTACCACGATTTCGTCGGGAATCGCCACGGCCAGACACTCAATTTCCAGAGAGTGCACCGGTTGCTCGAGGATTCCTCCCGCGATAACCCCCGGGGCCAGGCCCTTCAGGTGAACGGGAACTTCCACGTGCACGCGCTGGTTGGCGTCGACCCGCATGAAGTCGATGTGGATGATTTCGGTGCTGAAGGTGTCCCACTGGATTTCGCGAACGAGTGCCTTTTCGGCTTTCCCGGCAACATCCAGAGCAACCAGCTTCGTGCCGCTGTTCGCGATGCTCAAAGCCAGTTCGGCTGGCAAAGCGCCCAGAACGGCTTCGTCGCCATGCCCATAAACATTGGCAGGAACCCGACCTTCGCGGCGCAAGCGGCGGCAGGCGGTCGATCCCTTCCCGGTTCGGGCTTCAACAGCAATTGTTCCAAGTGTAGACATGACTCAGGCTTTCACCATTGCCACCACGAATGGCGGCATTCTATTTCAAAGTAGTTGGCAACAAGGAGTTGCATCAACACTACATACCCGCGACGACCCCCAAAAGTCAGGCCGACTTGGGGAAAGTCCCGAAAGGTAACGTCGTTCGTGAAGAAGTTCAAGCGAGCGAAGGCCGTGGACAGCGCGGTTTATTGCCTGCATCCGTATTCCGCATGCGGCGGAATTCCCTTGCGCCGGGGCCTATTGGCAAAAGTCGTCTTGGCACAAGTCGACGTTCACGACTAAATTACGCCCCTGCGGTTGGCCGCCATCGGCCAGCACACTCCCCCCACTGTGTGGCTTGGCAGGTCTTGCCGAGTATCAAACTCCCAATCCATGTCCGTCTTTCCGCACCAGAATCAGACTCGGATTCTGCTTCTGCTTACGTTGGCCTGCTTCAGCGGCTGCGTAAGTCGGCGGATGACAATCCGTACCGATCCTCCCGGTGCGCTCGTGGAAGTCGACGGGGAACGACTGGGCCTTTCTCCGGTTTCAATGGACTTCACCTATTACGGGACCCATGAAATCACCCTGTCTGCCCCGGGGTTTGAAACACTCAAGGTGCAGCAACCGGTGGCGCGTCCGATCTACCAGAGGATCCCGATTGACTTCGTCAGCAATCACTTCCTGGGTACTCACGTGACAGACCGCCACGAGTTCTCATACCGATTGAGGCCACGGGTCGAGCCAATCAACGAAGAATCCAACCTCATTGATCGCGGCCAGAACTTCCGCTCCCAGTCGCAGGTCGGGGGCTCGCCGTAGCGACGACCGTCAGCCACCCCATTCTACCACAGGCCCCCATTCCCCTCAGTTGCCCTGACGCATTCCTTCGCGACAAACGATCCGAATGGATCGGAAATTCAGTCGCACTTTGCCGGACACGCTGCCGATAACATCTGTAGCGAGCAACAGGGGGATCGCGCCGGAAGACCACTTCCGTCACGGCTGAAGCCCCTGCCTCCGGCATTCAACGTGACATCGTCCGCGCCAGTGCTGCAGTACATTGCAGCCGCATCCGACGGACAGGGAGAAGGATCTCATGCAACGGACATCTCTGCCGACATTTGGCGGCCTGCTGCTGGCAGCTTTGCTCGGAGCCTCGGGCTGTCAGTCGATGACGACAGTCAGCCGCGGCCAAAGCCCGGACGATCTCAGCATTCAACCAGCTGGCTTCCACCACTTCCAAAGTCGGGATGTAAGCCACTTCCATTCCGTCCAGAACACTGGACCGGAAGGATACTGCCCAAGCGGTAACTGTCCTCCACAGGGACAGGGATACTGCCCACAAGGCGGATACGGCGGATACTGCCCACCCGGCGCCGGGGGACAGTTCTGCGGAAACAACCTGAACTGGTACCCGCGACACCACCAAAGCTACTCGTACTCAGCTCCTAACGACCTGAAGTACCCAGCTCCCAACGCCCCCACGGGAATGGTGACCTACCCATATTACACCCTCAAGGGCCCCAGCGACTTCTTCCGCCAGTAGTTGCTGGCAAGCATCTCTGAGAGTCGCCTCAGACAACACAAACGCCCGCGAAGCCCCTGGCATCGCGGGCGTTTTTTTTCTGGGCTAATGGCTATTGGCGACTAACGATTCGCCGAGCCGACGGGCAATTACGGCTCGGGTTTTGCCATCCAGCCGGGCGATCAGCAGCACGAGTTTCTCGGCTCCATCGAGTGGCAGCTTCTTGCGGAACGTATTCACGTCGACCGGCACATGCCGGCACTTGATTTCCAGCTCTCCCGCATTCAAGTCGCGCAAAGCCTTGCGAAGTTCACGCTGATTGTTCGGCAGGTCCGCGAGCACTTCAAAGGCGCGAACGAATGGCGAGTCGATGAGTTCCACCGAAGTCAGGTACTCTTCCGCCGCATCAAGGCGACCAAACCCAGCCTCCTCAGCCAGCACATCAACCAGTCCCGCACGCACGATGGCTGGATCCGGATCGTACATGTAACGGCCAAGAGGCTCGACCGGCGCGCGGGCCAGCCAGGGGTCGCCAGCCAGCGATGCCCCCGATGGCAGCAGCGTCGCCCGACACGGCGCTTCGCTCCGTCGGTCGCCAAACCAGATGGTGGCCTCCTTGCATTCTCCATCGAGGCTGATCAGTTCGACTTCACAGTCATGGAACTTGCCCCCAAAATTGCTGGCTGGAGAAAGCTTGATCGCACCGCCTTTTGCAGTCTGGGTCACGCGCTGCATGAATTCCAATGGCGGTGCGTAGTCCTCAAGTCGCATGGCTCGCTGTCGTCCGGCCCGCCGATCGGGATCGAAGTGAACATACCGATCCTCCAGCGGCACAGTGGTGACATCCGCCTCGTGGACTTGGACCCGATCCGCGACGCCATACACCTCGGCATTCCACGCGGTTCGCAGTGTGGCGAGCGGCGAAATGTCGACCGCCTGAACAGAAACCTCGCACTCGGCGAGAGCAATCGCGTCGCCGCCGATCCCGCAGCACAGGTCCCACACCTCGCCGCAGTCGGCAAATCGCTGCATTTTGTGCCGGGCCACCAGTTCACTGGTCGACTGCTCCACTCCGGTCCCATCGAGCCACATCTCGGCAGCACGGGAAAACTTGCTGCGGGCGCGGCTGCGGGCATCTCCCAACTGCAGTGCCGCAATAACCAGTTCACGTGGATACCGCTGCCGCAACGCGGCCTGAAGCTGGAAATCATTCAGGTCGCTCGACTGAACCTCTTCCAGCAATTCTGGTGTATTGCGGAGTAGTCGCAACTGCTCGACCTCGACGACTTGCGGGCTGGACATGTTCTTCAGGTTCCCCGCGTATTGCCGAAGAGTTCAATGTGCAGACGGGGCGCAACCTGCCAGCCCCGCGCTGCGGCAAGGTCTTCGAGCCAGGGCAGCTTGCCCCTGAGAATTTCGATTTCCGTCCCCTGAGGCATCAGAAACACCTGCCTTGGATCAATTTCAGGAAACGCCGCCACGTAAGCGTCAATCTCGGCCAGATCTTCGGGAACATCCACCACGAACTTAAACTGACAGGAGAACGAATCAAGCCAGCGCTGAATCACTTCCGGCCGATGGCGACGCTGCTCGTGACGCTGTTCCCAGTTCGTTCCCACGGGGACGGAGTTCGCCAACTTGGGAGAGAGCGATATCAGGTCCGCTTTCAGATCGCGATGCACCGTCCCGGCCGTTTCAATTGTGATGTAGTGTCCGCGACGTTTCAGTTCTCGCGTAAGCGGCACAACTTCGGGGACGAGCACCGGCTCACCGCCCGTGATCACCACATGCTCCACTCCATACCCGGTCAGTTGTTCAACCACCGCATCCAGAGAAACTTCATCCCCCTCGGGATTCCACGACGTGTACGGCGTGTCACAGAACCAGCACCTCAAGTTGCAGCCGCTGGTGCGCAAAAACGCACTCGGGACCCCCATATGGAGCCCCTCTCCCTGCACCGAGCAAAACACCTCAGAGACCCACATCGTATTTCACCTGAAGACCACACAACGCCGCGCATCGTCGAACCTGCAGGCAGGACGTGCAAGCGTCTCACCGGGAATTCTTACGGTTCTGCGAACGCGGGCCAGTTTGAGTGGTCGAACTGTCCCGGTCATCCTAACATGAGGGTCAGGACCTGTATCGCTCCTCAACGACCGCTTGAACCATGTCGACTCAAACCGCTCAATCGGTGCTGGACCGTCACTATCTGGAAATTCGCTGCGAACTGCTGAATCTGGCAGCATCGCTGGATCGGATTGACCATGCCGATGGGGCCGAGGCGACTCACAGCGATGAGCGGATGAAGCTGATTGCCGAAGGACTCAAAATTGTCTCCGGAGACGGGCCCAACCGGGCCGAACAGTTGCAACTCTTGTTCAGCGATCCATACGTCGAAGGCTGGAACAGGAAATAAGTCCGCCGAAAGCCATCGAACCCTGCTGCTGCGGGGAGGACACTGAGTCACCGTGCGGCTGCCAATCGAAGTTCTTCATCAATGCTGGTTCCTCGCCGGGCCAACAGCCAGTGGCAAAACCGCCACAGCGATTGCTCTCGCCCAGCGGCTCAATGGAGAGATCCTGTCGCTCGACTCCATGGCCATCTATCGCGGCATGGATATCGGAACAGCCAAGCCCAGTGCAAAGGAGCAGGCGGCGGTACCGCATCACCTGATCGATCTCGTCGATCCGCACGAAGAATTCTCAACCGCTCAATACCTGCAGGCGGCGGCGACCGCATGCGAGGAGATACTCAACCGCGGCCATGTGCCAATCTTCGCGGGTGGAACCGGACTCTATTTGCGATCCCTGTTGCGAGGCGTCTTTGAGGGTCCGCCCGCCGACTGGGAGCTGAGGAACGAATTGCAGCAGCAGGCCGAGGAACAGGGGCCAACGTGGCTGCATCAGCAATTGATGGCTGTCGATCCGGTGACCGCAGCCCGATTGCACGAAAACGACCAGCGAAGGGTGATCCGCGCAATTGAAATTCATCGACTCACCGGACGGCCCGCGTCGGTTCAGCAACAGGAAGGTCCGCTGCCCGCCGAAGAGCGTCCACAACATGTGTACTGGCTGTCGCCTCCTCGCGACTGGCTGTACGATCGCATCAATGCACGGGTGGACAGCATGCTCGCCGCAGGCTGGCTGGCCGAAGTCCAGCGCCTGCTGCAGCTCCCCAATCCTCCGGGCCGCACAGCCCGCCAGGCACTGGGCTATAAAGAACTACTCGACTGGTCAGCGGGCGAAATTGACTCGTTCGAGACGGCAGTTGACCTGATCAAGACCCGCACTCGACAGTTTGCCAAGCGGCAACACACCTGGTTTCGCAATCTGGAAGAGTGCCACGAAGTCTCCATCCCGGCGGACGATCTGGTCGACACCCTGCTGCATCTGTCAGACTGAACACCCTTTCAATACGTCGTTCAAACTCACGGAGCCATTTCCCACACATGTTTCGGCCCCGGCAAATTGTTCTGGCGACACTCATCATTGTACCGCTGCTGCTGTACATCGTGCTGGGGGCCTACGCGCTGTGGGAGACCGGCTGGCTGGCTCTGATAGGCTGGCTGCTGCCCCTGTCATGGGCGCTGACGTGGGTCATTGCAAAATTGTGGCCGTCATCGCGTTCACGCCGTTCGGCTGCCCCGCGTCCGATTGAAATCCCCGAATACTGGACACCGCGCGATGCCGCAGCCCTGAAGATTGTGCGGGAGCATCAGCAGCGGGTGGGCGAGGTCACAGTCCAGAATCTGACGAATCCGCACTACTACCTCGATGCCGCGACCGTATTGGCGACCGACCTGGGACGACACTATCACCCTGACCAATCGGAACCACTCAATGGCCTGACGATTCCGGAAGTCGCTGCTGCAACCCGGCTGGCGATCGACGACATGGAGGAATGGCTTCTGGAGACCGTCCCGGGGAATCAGATCGTCACCATCGGTCAGTGGCGACTGCTTGCCGGGGCTCCCCGCTGGATCAATCATGCCCGGAACGCAGGCTGGGCCGCTTCCGTCCTCATCAATCCACTCAATCTGGTCCGCTACGCAACGTCTCAACTGGCCCTCACTCCGATCACCCAGGAGTTGCAGGGGGAAATGCTGGCGACGCTGTTCCAGCGGTTCCTGCGGCAGATCGGCTTCTACCTGATTGAAATGAACAGCGGCCGACTGCGAGGCGGAGCGGCGGAGTATCGTCGAACGTTTGGAAATCTTGTTTCGCTGCAGTCCAAACTGACTGCCGAAGGAGGTGGGGCCGAGCAGCTGCAGGTGGCCGACATCACCATTGCGCTGCTGGGACAGGTGAAGGCAGGCAAGTCCAGCCTCGTCAACGCACTGCTGACCAATCAGCAGGCCCAGACCGATGTCCTGCCGCAAACGCGCGAGGTTCAACGCTTCCAACTATCACTCCCCGATGTTGACCAACACCTCACGCTGCTCGATACCCCCGGCTATGCTGAGGCCGGAGCCAGTCGACCGCAACAGCAACAAATTCAGCTGGCCGTTAACGCTGCCGATCTCGTCCTGCTGGTACTGGCGGCTCATTCGCCGGCGCGTGAAGCGGATCGATTGTTATTGAAGCAGTTGAGTGATGCACAGAAGTCACAGCCGGGACTCAAACCTCCCAAGGTCATCGCCGTCCTGACGCACATCGACCTGTTGAGTCCTCAACGGGAATGGGCTCCACCATACGACTGGGAGCATCCGCAGTCGCCCAAGGAAGAGAGCATTCACGGGGCCATTGAGTACGTGCAGGAGCTGTTTGGCGATCAACTCGCCGCCATCGTCCCGGTCTCCATGCGTCCGACGGACGAACAGCCCTACGGCATCACGGAGACGCTCATTCCCACGCTCATCGATCACGTTGGCAGCGGACAGGCTGCGGCTCTTGTGAAAGCGTATTACCAGCGGCTCGGTAGCGACCGCATTCGCAAGCTGCTCGGTCAACTCAGCCAGTCCGGGACATCGCTCCTCACCTGGTGGATTGAAGAGCGCCTGCTGCCTCAACTCTCGGGCTTTGTGCCGCCGCCGAAAGAACCAGTGAATGAATAATGCGGACGGGTTTCGCCCGCAATGGGGAGTGACTATGTTCCATCTGCCTTGCCGACAATCCGAAGGAAGACCCCGTGGCTGCCAAGAGTTTTGAACAGGACCTCATCGCGAGAATTCGCCGTGGTGATGAAACGGCCTGGCGAGACTGTATCACCACATACGAAGGTCGCCTGCAGGCTTTTGTTCGCAGCCGATTGGGGGACCGTTCGGCGGCGGAAGACATCGTGCAGGAGACCTTCATTGGCTTTCTCAGTGCGCTGCCCAACTACAACGAAGCAACTCCACTCGACTCCTTCCTGTTCGCCATTGCGGCCCACAAGCTGACCGACCAGCTCCGCAAGCGTGGCCGCCGTCCACAACTGCACTCCATTTCAGGAAACTCGGACAACTCGCAACCTGGACTTGTTCCCGCCGGCTCAGCGCGTCGCGCTTCGACGATGGCCCGCAGTCGTGAACAACATGATTCCGAAGAACTGTTTCTGGCGGGCGTCCTGCGAGAGTTGATCGAAGGTTGGCGCAGCCATGGTGAGTATGAGCGTTTGATGTGCATTGAGCTGCTGCTCGTTCGCGGTCTGGCAAACAAAGAGGCGGCCACAACGCTGGGAATCACTGAACAGGCGGTCGCCAATCACAAGTATTTTCTGGTCTCCAAGCTGAAAAGTGCCGCAGAGCGAGCCCATTTGCACGACTGGAACCCCACTCAACTCGGGCTGGACTAACGGCAGGGCCGCGTCCAACATCTTGCGATCTGATCAACGGTTAGACCGATGGCCAGTGCCACAACTCTCCATAGGCCGGTCATTCAACGGCCGGAATGGCACCTCCGGGGCAAGATGAAATCCTTCGGAACGTCAGATTTTTTTTGATCGCCCTTCTCATGTTCGGTATCCTTGAAGGGTTCTCTGGCCATCATGAGCGATTCCGCTCGGCCCCGGTTCCTACTTCCTCCTGGCTCAACTCTGAGGATGCCATGGCTCCACTCGACACTCTCCACGATCGTCTTGTCCATTGTCGCGAGTTGGAATACATCCTGTTGGGAGACATCAGGGATCTCCTGGAAGAGCCCCCCAATGCCGAAACCGCACGCTGGCTGATTGCGGTGCTGGACACGCTCATTGAAACTCTGCCAGAGGACTTCGAACTCTGCTCGCGAGATGGCTACCTGAATTCGATCGTCGAGGACTGTCCCAACTGGGAACCGATGGTCGAACAGTTGGAAAACCAGCACTTCGAGCTCTACCGTCGACTGATCGCACTCCGGGCCAGACTGCAGCTCGACTGCGACTACGCCGCGTTCGCCGAGATCCTCAAAGGAGACCTCGAAGCGTGGATTCTTGCTTTTCGAGACCATCGCCAGCACGAGCAGCAATTGCTGATGCTGGCCACGCATCTCGACGAAGGAGGCGGCGGCTGAGTGGGTGGAGAGTCCAAAGGGAGACTGCAAATTGCCAAGTGTTCTGGACTCTCGACACGGGATTCATAACCCGGTTGCAATCCGCCGCGCTGCGCTCCATCCTGTATCGATCTTCGTTGATGAATCCTCCGTTCGGAGATCGAGATGCGCCCCTCGTCTGTCGTTGCCCTGCTGATCTGCGGTCTGAGTCTTCCAACTCCTGCCGTCGGCGCAGCGGAACGCCCCAACATCGTTGTCATTCTCGTCGATGACATGGGCTGGTCGGATATTTCGTGCTACGGCGGCGAGATTCCAACTCCAAATATTGATGCACTGGCGAACAACGGCCTGCGGTTTACGCAGTTCTACAACACCGGACGCTGCTGCCCGACGCGAGCCTCTCTGCTGACGGGTCAGTATTCGCATCAGGTTGGCATCGGGGACATGACGGGCGACAAGGGGCCGAAACATCCGGGATATCGCGGATTCCTGAATCACGATTGTGTGACCTTGGGGGAAGTGCTCAGACCGGCCGGGTACGCAACCCTCACAACCGGGAAGTGGCATGTCGGTCACAAGGATCCCTCCATGAGGCCTCTGCAACGTGGCTTCGATCGCTATTACGGAGTCCCCGAAGGAGGTGGCTTCTACTACCGGCCGAAGAAAGGTCGCAGCATATTGCTCGACAACGATGTGCTCTACACAGCAGCGCAGTTACCTCCGGAAGACTGGTACACAACCGATGCCTGGACCGACTTCGGCTTGAAGTTCGTGAACGAAGCCATCGATGCAAAGCGTCCTTTTCTACTGTATCTCGCACACAATGCCCCTCACTTTCCGCTGCAGGCTCCCGATGCAGATATCGAACGCTATCGCGGACAGTACATGGCCGGATGGGATGACCTGAGAGCCGCACGTTTTGCACGACAGAAGGAGATGGGATTGATCTCCGCTGACTGGGGCATGTCCCCCCGTCCCGATGCCGTCGTCGCCTGGGAGAGTCTCTCCAACAAAGAGCAGCGCGATTTCGACCAGATAATGGCCATCTACGCAGCCGTCATGGATCGCATGGATCAATCGGTCGGTCGGCTGGTGCAGGGGCTCAAGGAGCGCGGCGTTCTCGACAACACACTCATTCTATTCATGAGCGACAACGGGGGCACCGCCGAAGGGGGACCGCGTGGGAGAATGAATGGCACCCATC
Organism: Planctomycetaceae bacterium; assembly: GCA_020426515.1. Taxonomy (GTDB): domain Bacteria; phylum Planctomycetota; class Planctomycetia; order Planctomycetales; family Planctomycetaceae; genus JACKHO01. Next base: position 26,066 of record JAGQPW010000019.1, read on the forward strand.
CCGGCGATGCCGATTCCGATGTGTACTACGGACAGCCGTGGGCCACGCTCTCCAACACCCCGTTCCGTCGTTACAAGATGCACAATCACGAAGGGGGCATCGCCACCCCGCTGATCGCGCACTGGCCTCAACAAATCAAAGCGGCTGGCGAACTGCGGCACCAGGTGTGCCATGTGATCGACATCATGCCCACACTGGTTGAGGTTTCCGGAGCCGCATATCCCTCAGAGAGAGCAGGGCACTCAATCTATCCCATGGAGGGAGTCAGCCTGCTTCCTGCCTTTCGCAACGAACAACTCTCGGATCGTCCGCTGTTCTGGGAGCATGAAGGAGCCGCTGCCGTTCGCGATGGGGACTGGAAGCTTGTGCGGGCTGGCGCCAAATCCGACTGGGAGCTGTACAACCTCATAACGGACCGCACGGAGCTTCATAACCTCGCAGACCAGCACCCCGAACGGGCCCGACAGTTAAAGCAACAATGGCTGGCATGGGCCGAACGCGTCCACGTGATCGGCAGGTGATTTCCGCAGGTCGTCTTCAAACTTCCGCTTCTTCCGGCAGCAGTCACCATATCTTCTCTGCCGTTTTTCTGACTCCAGCTTCACCATCAACTTCATGTACACACTCTTCGTGCTGCTTCTGGGTGTCAGCATCGTCGTCGGAGGTATCTTGTGGCTCCGCCTGCATGCATATCTCGCATTGATTCTGGCCTCGTTCGTCGTCGCCATGATGACTCCCGCCGCGACGCTCGACCGCTACTTCCTGGAATCCTCCGGGTACCCGGTCATCGAGTTGTCCGAGACTCCTGATGCGGAACTCGTCATTGCTGCCGGTCGCAGTAAGGGACTTCGAGAAAACGACCGGCTGCAACTGATGCAGCGTGACCAGACGTCTGGAATTCTGGCCAATGTGGGTAGCGTGACGATTACCGGTTTCCGACCGGGCCAGCGCGAAAATCAGGAGTGGGCCAACGCCCGTTTCGATGCCGACTCCCGCCCCGAAACAGCAACCGCGATCGATCTGGACAGCATTCTTGTTATCGACTCCACATCACTGCGACAGGCCCGCAAGAAGGCCGAGGCGACCGTCGGTGCACGTGTCGCGCAGGGCTTTGGCGACACCTGTATGAAAATCGGAATCCTAATCGCGATGGCGGGCATCATTGGCAAGTGCCTGCTCGACAGCGGAGCCGCCGACCGCATTGTTCGCACCGCTCTCCGCTGGTTCGGCGAACAGGCTGCGCCGGTCGCGTTTGTCGTCAGTGGCTTCGTACTTGGCATTCCCGTCTTCTTCGACACGGTGTTCTACCTGATGATCCCGCTCGGCAAGGCGATGCGGATTCGCACCGGGCGAAATTACCTGCTGTACGTCCTCACCATTGTGTGCGGCGGCACCATGGCCCATTCCCTCGTGCCTCCCACCCCCGGCCCACTGGCGGTGGCGGAAGAACTCGGAGTCAACTTGGGGACGATGATTTTGGCGGGCGGTATTCTCGGATTGTTCACCGCGACGTTCGGTTGCCTGTACGCCATGATTGCCAACCGCTACTGCGATCTCCCGCTGCGCGAATCGAGTGATGTCTCGCTGAAGGATCTCGAAGAAACGATGCAGGCCTCGGACGATTCACTGCCTCCGTTGTGGATGGCACTCACCCCCATCATCCTGCCTGTCATTCTGATCACCGGCAATTCGCTGCTCGATTTCGCCGATCCCGTAAAGCGCTGGGTTCCGGATACCGCCTGGGTGCAGATCGAAGCCCTCGTCTCCGGCCTGGGCGACAAAAACATCGCCATTGTGCTCTCCGCGCTCACCGCCATGGCTATGCTCGTTCGACAGAAAGGGACTTCGCTGCAGGATCTCTCCACCTCAGTGCAAGGAGCCCTGGCCAGCGGCGGCATCATCATTCTGGTCACAGCAGCTGGTGGGGCATTCGGAACCGTCTTGCGTCAGACTGGTGTCGCCAACCTCGTGGAGTCGCTGCCGCAATCGTCGCCGCTCATGCTGTGTACACTGGCCTTTGTCCTGACCACGGCCATTCGAACCGCACAGGGGTCGGCAACCGTGGCGATGATCACCGCTGCGGGCATCTTGTCGGGCACCGTACACAGTGGAAGCATGGCATTTCATCCGGTCTACATTGCCCTGGCAATCGGTTGTGGTTCCAAGCCGATCTCCTGGATGAACGACAGTGGCTTTCTCGTCATCACACGTATGAGCGGCATGAACGAAGAGGAAGGTCTGAAGTATGTCACCCCCATGACTGCGGCCATGGGAGTCGTCGGTCTGCTGCTGACTCTCGTTGCGGTCACGCTCTGGCCGCAGCTGTAACAGGATGTTCAACGTTCGACGCAACCTCTACGGCGAATTCGAATCGAACGCGGACGTTGACATCCGCGTTCAGAACAGGCAAAACACATCCAGCACCCGCCGCAGTCGACCCGCTGCGGCGAATTTCATGGACGAGGATCTACGATCGACAAGGAATACACGATGCGTCAGTTTTGCATTATTGGCATGGTGGCCCTGCTGGCCGGATCAGCACATGCTCAAGACAATCCGTTGCAGTTCTTCCCGGAAACGACGGCCCTCGTACTGCGGCTGAAGGAACCGGACCGCACAATCGAGAAGGCCACCCAGCTCGCCGATGCTGTCCAACCCGGAACCGGAAGCCTGCTGACGCAAGGTGCCCAGATGCTGGGTCAGGCCATCTCCAATCCATCCCTGACCGGTGTGGACCAGACGAAAGACTGGTATGTCGGTGTTGTGCTTGCTCAAGCCGGGCAGCCCGTACCGGTGTTTGCGATTCCAGCCCTCGACGCAGCAGCCCTTGTGGACGCCGTGGATGAACAGATGGAAACCTCAGTACAGGGCAAATGGGTCCTGTACACCGAAAAGCCCAACAAGATTCCCGGGGCCAGCGGTGCCAACATCACCAGCAAGCTCACGGGTCGCTCGGCGGAATTCTTCGGCGCTGGCGAAATCGGAGTGTTCGTAAATGCCGCGCATCTCACGGCCGTCTACGAAAACGAACTGGAGCAACTCAAAGAGCAGGCCAACGATGGCCTCAATCAGTTGCGGTTCAGTGCCCCCAATGGCACGAATCTCGAACCGTTCATTCAGATGTATTCGGAATTCGCCGAGTACTTCTTCCACGGACTCGAAGACACATCATCCCTGACCATCGCCGCCACGTTCGGTGAAAAAGGTTTGCAGTTTGAAGACTACCTCGTTGTGAAAGAAGGCAGCAGCGCCGACGACTTTCTGGCCCGTTATCCCGCCAAGGCCATGCCGCTGCTCGACCGACTGCCCCGTGGCCAGCAGGCCTACTATGGCCTGTCCGGCGGCCTCAAAGCCATGATGAAAATGCAATTGGAAATGGCTGCCAAAATGCAGACTGACCTCGAAGCCCGCAAGAAGGCAGAAGCGTTGGTTAAGTCGCAACTGGAACGGATGAATTCCATCGAGTTTCAGGAAGTGGCCGCATCGATCAAATTCGGTGGAGAGCCATTCCTCACAGCCACATCACTACTGCAATCCAATGGCGATGTGAAATCCCTGATGCGTGAATTGCAGGCCAGTGGGGCCCTCTCCGGCGCAAACGGTGTGAAGCAGACAACCGAACTGAAGCAGGACGCCGAAAAGATTGGCGAACAGTCGGTCGACCTCTTGACCGTCAAGCAGGAGTTTTCCGAGGACCTGGACCCCACCGGCATGCAGAGCAAGATGCTGGAAACGATGTTCGGACCGAACGGAATTCAGACCCGCGTTCTGTACGGAGAAGACCTGATGTTCTCCACGACTGGAACGCTCAGCGATCTGGAATCGCTGGTCAGGCGATCGGAAGGAACCAGCAGCAATGGACTCGACAAAGTCCGCGAGACACTGCCCAAGGAAGCCAACCTGACAGTTCTGCTGGACATGCCCATCCTCGTCGGTCAGTTCCTGAAGATGCTGGGCAATTCAGGACAGTTCCCCATTCCCATTGACGGCTCGATGATCGACAACCTGAACCTGCAACAGTCCTACATCGGGTTCGCCGTCGCGACGGAACCTCATGCCGTTCGCTGCCGCACGGAAATCCCAATCGAACAGATCCAGGGCTGCGTGAAGCTGGGGATGATGATCGCCCTGACCGCACAGCAGGCCAACGGAGGCTTCTAGTCGGCGAGTGTCATGCCCTCTTCCAGGACACCGGATTCCGGCCACACGACCCACCAGGCGCACAGCTTCAAGGCTGTCTCTTCGCCAGCGGCACGTGTGCTGATTCTCGGCTCCATGCCGGGTCAGATGTCATTGGAACAGCAGCAGTACTATGCACACCCGCGCAACGCATTCTGGCCGATTATGGGGACGCTGCTGGAGTTCTCTCCACAGCGTCCCTATCGCCAGCGGCTGCAGTGCCTGAAAGAGCAGGGCATTGCTCTATGGGATGTCCTCAAGAGCTGCGAACGTCCCGGGAGCCTGGACTCCTCGATCGCGGAAAGCTCCATCGTCCCCAATGATTTCGCCACGTTCTTTCGGCGGCATCCGCACATCAGGACGATCTTCTTCAATGGGGCCAAAGCCGAACAGTCATTCCGGCGGCACGTACTCTCCACGCTGCCGCTTCCCGCACAGCAAATCATCCAGCAGCGTCTCCCGTCCACCAGCCCAGCCCATGCGGGACTTTCGCAGGCCGAGAAGTTGCGACACTGGGAGGTGATCCCGAACCACTTACAGTAACCTCACTCGTGACGATGCGCGACCATTCGACTATGGTCTTCGATCAGACCTTTGTGAGCATGGCGGCCGCATTCAAGACAAGCACAGGTAAAGGCAAAGCATGAGATTTGAGCAGCGGGTCGTGATCGTCACCGGAGGAAGCAAAGGGATCGGCGCTGGATGCGTCCGCGTGTTTGCGGCCGAAGGCGCCCGGGTCGGAATCATCGACCGCGATGCCGCTGCTGGTCAGCAACTGGCCGAGGAATTAAACGCTGCGGGACCGGGAGAAGTTCAGGTCGTCCAATGTGATGTCGGCGATGCGGCTCAGCTGCAGTCTGCGATCAACCAGATTGCCACCACCTTTGGACAGCTCGACTGCATCATCAACAACGCAGGCATTCATCCGCCGGCCACCACGATTGACGACACCAGCCTGGAAATGCTGGATCAGGTGATGCGAATCAATTTCGTCAGCACCTTTGCAGGGGCCAAGTTCGCCGTCCCGCACCTGCGAAAGACGCGCGGTACCATCATCAACGTCTCCTCGATGACCGCCGTTCTCGGCCAGGAACATTCAACGGCTTACGCCGCTTCCAAGGGTGCTCAACTGAGCCTGACGAAGTCGCTGGCGATCGAACTTGGCAAGGAGGGAATTCGGGTCAATGCGGTCCTCCCCAGCAATGTCGATACCCCACTGATGCGCGAATGGGCGGCAACACTTCCCGACCCGCAATCGGCACTCAAACGGGTCGCCGATCTGCAGGTTCTCGGACGCATGGCCAGCCCGGAAGAGATTGGGCGAGTCTGCCTGTTTCTCGCCACCGACGACTCCAGTTTTGTCACCGGACAGGGAATTGAGGTGGAAGGAGGGGCCAGCCTGGACTACTGACCACCAGCCATCAGACCCGAGCACTCGCCGCAAAGTTAACAACCAACAACACTTAACAATCAACTCGCATTCCCGGACTTGCTCCGGCCGGGCTCTCTGGCAAAGTGTCGTCTCAATCAGTATCCTGCGGAGTTCCCCCACGTGGCCAGATGCCCCGGGGTGAATCGGAACCAATTGATGTGATTGAGGTTGGACATGGACCGCAGCAAGACGAAAATTGACGTCAAAATCGCGTTGGCCGAGAAGTACGAGCGCCTTTCGCGTCTCGCCGGCAGCACCCCCAAGACCAAGCAGTTTGCTTTCAAGGCCTTGCGGTATCGTCGACAGGCCGAGCAAATGGAGCGTGAAAACGCTGCCAAGTAGTTTCCCCGCTTGCTTCGGGAAGATCAGTTGCTGATCCAGGGCGTGCTGCTGCGCGCCCTTTTGATTTTGAACCCGCTTCCGACCGGGCATGTTGCCTGCGGGAATCGCGTGGTCGACAAATGGCCGTCGACCCATCACCATTGACCCGCGACCACCACTTTCGGGGAATGTGCCGATGTCCGCTTCTTCCACTGCCACGCCTGCTCGATCTGTTCGCTGGACAGGTGATGAATTCGGCACCCTTACCCTGATCGATCAAACGCTCCTGCCGGTCGAATTCAAGGAGTGTGAGTACCGCGCAGTTGAGGACGTTTGGGAAGCGATCAAAATGCTTCGCGTCCGTGGCGCTCCCGCCATTGGCTGCGCCGCCGCCTATGGCGTTGTCATCGGCATGCAGGGCTCGACGCACGGGACCCGCGACGAGTTCGATTCCAGGCTGACCGAAGTGACCGACTATCTGGCGGGCAGTCGACCGACCGCAGTCAATTTGTTCTGGGCACTCGACCGCCTCAAATCAACTGCAACAGCCAACGCACAACTCGCACCGGCCGCGATGCTGGCCCGCCTGCTTTCGGAAGCTCAGGCAATTGAAATCGAAGACCGCGAAATGTGTGCGGCCATTGGTCGACATGGAGCGGAACTGCTCTCCAATGGAGATGGCGTGCTGACCCACTGCAATGCCGGGGGACTGGCCACCGCCGGAGATGGAACCGCCCTTTCTGTGATGTTCGCCGCCGCCGCTCAGGGCAAGCAGATTCACGTCTACGCAGACGAAACCCGCCCGCTGCTGCAAGGGGCCCGGCTGACGACCTGGGAGCTGATGCAGCGCGAGATTCCCGTGACACTCATCTGTGATTCGATGGCCGGGTGGGTCATGCAGGAAGGTCGTATTCAGGCCGTCATCACCGGAGCCGACCGCATTGCTGCGAACGGCGATTCCGCGAACAAAATCGGCACCTACAGCGTTGCGCTGCTGGCCAAGGCCCACAACATTCCGTTCTACATCGCTGCTCCATCCAGTACGTTCGACCTGAGCATTTCAACCGGGAAAGAAATTCCGATTGAAGAACGAAAGTCGGACGAGATCACACACGGCTTCGGTCGACAAACCGCTCCGGAAGGTGTGAATGTGTATAACCCCGCCTTCGATGTCACCCCCGCCACACACATTGCGGGAATCATCACGGAAAAGGGGATCATCAGCCCGGTGTCGACGGAAAACGTCGCCCGGGTCTTGAAGGGACGGTAACCGCGCCGCCACTGCAATCGGTGACGCAATCCCGGCTGCGGCTGCCTCGAATCTATCGAACAGGTCGGCTTTGTGACTTCTGTCCTGCAATTTGTTGAGAAACGCTGGTTCATCATTGGGCTGCTGATTCTCATTCCATCCGGATTTGTTCTGGGGGCGCGCTTTCTCTCGGACGATCCCGCTCAGCTCGTCAAGCAGGCGGGAACCGTCAGCAAGTTTCTGACACCGCTCGTGCTGTTCCTGATGTCGGTCACCCTCGACAGCCGCAAACTCTGGGACGCGATTCGTGATCCCGGCCCCGTCGCCTGGGCCAGCACCACAAACTACGTACTCATCCCACTTGCGGCACTGGGACTGCTCTCCTGGCAACAGCATCCGGACTTCGCTGCGGGACTGATGGTCGCCGCGAGTGTCCCCTGCACAATGGCGGCGGCATCGGTCTGGACCCGCAAGGCCGATGGAAACGACGCCGTCTCCATGCTCGTCACCATCCTCACCAACTCGCTCTGTTTTCTGATTACCCCACTTTGGCTGCAGCGCGGAATTGGAACCAGCATCAGCATTGATGTCGAGCAGATGATTCTGAAGCTGCTGTACTCGGCTCTGCTTCCGATCCTGCTGGGGCAAATAGTTCGGTTGTGGCCGTGGCTGCGCCAGGCAGCGGACCGGTTAAAGACGCCTCTGGGAGTCATTGCTCAAATCTGCCTGCTGACCATTGTCTTCTGGGCCGCCGTGCAGGGTGGACCACAACTTCGCTCTGCCCAACTCGACGGAGTCCTGCTCAAGGCGATGGGCGTCGTCTGGTTGAGTGTGATTCTCCTGCATACGCTGGGTCTCGTTTCAGCCTATGTGGGCGGCACAGTTTTCCGTTTCACCCCCGCTGATCGTGTTGCTGCGACATTTGCCGGCAGTCAAAAGACACTCCCCATTGGTGTGTACATCGCCACGGAACTGCTGCAGGGGGTGCCATTCGCCGTCTATCCTGTCATTATGTTTCACGCCTCCCAACTGGTGATGGACACACTCGTGGTCGATCTGCTGAAGCTGTCACAGTCTCCCGCAGACACCCCGAAACCGGATATGCCCCCCTTGGACTAAACCGCTCGAATTCCGTCATGAATCGCCATCTGCTCGCGTTCCTCATCGCATTTCAGTTCGCAGCTCTTGCCTCAGCGCAAGTCAAACCTCCCGCACTGATCGAGACTTCGATTCCCAGCACGCTGGGAGCTTCCGCCCAGCCGCTGCGGTACTGGGCTCCGGAAATTCCGGCGGGGGACAAGCGGCCATTGCTGGTGCTGCTGCACACATGGAGCGGCGACTACCGACAGGATCGTTCCGACTGGCAAAGCGAAGCCGTCGCCCGAGGCTGGATCTACGTGCAGCCCAACTTCCGGGGCTCCAATCAGCATCCCGATGCCTGTGGCTCGGCCCTGGCCCGTCAGGATGTGATTGACGCGCTCGACTGGGCACTCACCACGTTTCCCGTCGACACCAGCCGCATCTATTTGGCCGGAGTTTCCGGCGGTGGGCACATGACGATGCTGATGGCGGGCTATGCCCCCGAGCGTTTCTCGGCGGCCTCCGCCTGGGTCGGCATCAGCGACCTCAAGAGCTGGTACCAGTTCCACTGCAAAGGGGGAGTTCCGGCGAACTATGCCCAGATGATTGCCAAGAGTTGCGGCGGAGCCCCCGGTACAAGTCCCGCTGTCGATGCTCAGTATCTGGAACGGTCACCAATCACCGTAATCGAACGGGCCACCGACCTGCCATTGGACTTGAACGCTGGTGTGAACGATGGGCACACCGGGTCTGTGCCTGTCGAACACACGTTGCGAGCATTCAATAAGATCGCCGCAGCACAACAGCTTGCGACTGTCTCCGAAGACGAGATCCAGCAACTCTGGAAGGAGCGTCGACTGGCATCGCCTCAGCCGGGGGATCTGGATGACGATCCGCTGTATGGCCGCGCAATCTACCTGCGGCGAACAGCCGGAAAGGCCCGTGCCACAATTTTTGAAGGGGGACACGAAGCAATTCCCTCCGCCGCCTGCGAATGGCTCTCCCGGCAGCAGCGCGAGGCCGGTCCGAAGAATTAAAGCCGCCCCGTCGACGAGACTCAGTCCAGCAGCAACGTCAAACACTTCGCACTGCCACCCGCTTTGATGAATTCGTCCAGCGGTGTGCTTCGCGGCTCATACCCTCTCTGCAACAATTCGGCGTGCAGTTGATCGCAGCCGATGTGCGTGATCACGGTTTTCCCGAGCACCACGGCATTGCATGCGAAGTGAGCCGCTTCTACCGAGGAAACTTCAATCAGATCCGGGATGTGAGCTTCCAGCACGCGCAATCCATAGTCATCGAAGGCCGGCGGGTAGTAGAGGGCCTGACCAGGCGCGAGCGGGCAAAAGCAGGTATCGAGATGGTAGAAGTGCGGGTTGACCAGTTCGAGCGGCAGCACTTCGCAGCCCAGCATCCGTCCCAGTTCCTGATGACCATTGGCATCGCTCCGCATGCGGTAACCGGCGAACAGCGTCTCTCCACAAAACAAAGCATCACCGGCACCTTCAAAAGAGAAGTCGCCGGGAATCTCCTCCACCTGAAAACCATGCGTCCGAAACCATGTGGCGGCGTGAGGCGTTTCAGGCTGTCGTTGTGGCGGCCGGAACCTCGCCATAATGGCCCGTTTGCCAAAGATGAGTGCCGCATTCGCGGTGAACACCAGATCGGGCAAACCGGGAACAGGATCGAGTAATTCGACAGTCGCCCCAGTCATTTCAATGAGGCTCTTGAGCGTCCGCCACTGCCCCTGCGCCAAATGGCGATCGCTCTGCCGAGACCGACTCATCCAGGCATTGATCTCATACTCAATCCCGTAGTAATCCGGAGGACACATGAGAACGCGAGACATGCCTGTCCTCTCTAGTCAGATGGTCGTGTCGTTTTCCGGTCGAGGATATTCAGCTCATCCACCAGCACGCGCAGGAACGGTTCCACGTCAGTCACCAGCCCCAGCGTCTGAAACGAACCGCGATCACTCAGCTTGATGACCGTCGACGGATTGATGTCCACACACACCACCTTCACCCAGGCCGGGAGCAGGTTGCCCACAGCAATCGAGTGCAGCGTCGTGGCGATCATCAGGCAGAAATCCATGCCCTGAATGCGTTCACGCATGGCCCGCTGAGCTTCCAGCGTATCAGTGATGACATCGGGCAGGGGACCATCATCCCGGATGCTGCCCGCCAGCAGAAAGTCGACATTGTTCCGGACACATTCGTACATGACCCCGGACTTCAGCACGCCTTGTTCAACGGCAGCGCGAATGCTTCCCAGTCGCCGGATCGTATTGATGGCCCGCAGATGATGCTCGTGCCCCGCCTCGACAGACAGGCCGTGCCCCAGGTGCACCCCCAGACTCGTCCCGAACAGCGACTGTTCAATGTCGTGCGTGGCCAGCGCGTTCCCCGCAAACAGCACCTGCACATACCCGCGCCGAATCATTTCGCAGAGATAGTGGCCACTCCCGGTATGAATAATCGCCGGTCCGCCCACAATCAATACGCG
>JAGQPW010000019.1:36931-40278 GCA_020426515.1 Planctomycetaceae bacterium
CCGCGCCGAATCATTTCGCAGAGATAGTGGCCACTCCCGGTATGAATAATCGCCGGTCCGCCCACAATCAATACGCGGCCGCCCTGCTGTCGAATCTGGTGCAGATCAGCGGCAATCTGCCGGATCGCAACACCTTTGGGCTTTTCGGTTGAGACGGCGGACGACATGAACTCAAACGTCGGGCCACCGGACGAACGTTCGACTGGAAACACCTTTACGCCGCTGTGCCCTGTGACGATCAAATCTCCCAGCTGAACTTCGTTCATTGGAATGCAGCGGGCCGAGGGACGCTGTGGATCAACGCAAATACCGCAATCCATTTCCTGCAGATCCACATCAATCCACTCATGATCAATCCGAATCTGCGTCCGCTGATTCGTGGTGCTGTAGTAGTGTTCCGGAAAGGTACCGGCGATGTCGGCAGGAGTGAGCTGGCAATCCTGGGTGTGTACCGGAACCGCCCCATGGTCACCGATCTGAGCCAGAATGTCCTCCAGTACCTCGTCATCTGGGGCGAAGACCTCGATGACCGCGACACTCTGATCCTTACGCGTCTGCCCGATCGAGATGTCCTTGATGCGATACCGACCGCCCCGCTCGGCAATCGTGTCCAACACCTTCGGCAGCAGCAGGCTGTCGATGATGTGCCCCCGCAGTTCGACGACTTCCGTGCGTTCCGTAGCGTCATGTGCCATGGATTCACCTCCGGAAGGAATCATACGCCCGCCCGCGCCAATTGAATATGGCGGAATACGTGTCATCGATCGACGTCACCATGACGAACAAACCGGGGGGCATTCGCTCAATGGTGGAGGAGACATAATGGCAAGTCGCATTTCGCATCAATGTGCCAAGAGATCGCCGCAGAGGTCGCGGAGGGACGCAGAGAGAACAATGAAAGATACCACGAGCCAGAGGGATGCTGTTGCTGGTCGCCTTCTTCCAGATCAAGCGCAAGAGCGATGCAGGTCGATTTGTGTGGCGTCCCCACCTTCTTTCTCTGCGTCGCTCTGCGTACTCTGCGGTGAATCCCGCGAAGTCTGGAGCCATCTCGACCGGCGGGAACACAAATTGGCCCTCCCGCCAGCTTGTCATCACTGCTGAGAGTCTCGCTGGGTCCGGCGACTCTGGAGCTCGCTCCGACACCATCGTGCGAATGCGCCCAACAAACTGCATTCAATGCCTCAAACATTGACGGGAACGCACGCAGTGCTGACAATCCAGATCCATCAGTTCACGCAGCGCACTTCTCTCTAAGATGACTTCCATGCTCCCATCGCCACTCAGTCGCTGGTTTGTCCTCTCCATCTGTTGTCTACTCAGCGGATGTGGCTCGGCAGAATACGAGGCCCGCCTGCAGCGAACCAAAGAGCTGTACGGATACCTGAATCGACTCGACAGCAGCCTGAGCAAGTCTGTCTGGAACCGTCCCGATGTCGGCATGGCCATGCGGCTGCCGATCCCATTCAAACAGGTCCTCCCCGCACCGGTCCCCGAGAAGGACGAGCAGGGGAATCCGCTCCCCGTTCTCGAAGATCCCCGCCAGCCTCACATCCTCGGAGTCGATTTGCCGGGACTCGTGGAAGCCTGGCAGACGGAACTGCCGATTGGCGGTGGTGAGGTGGGTGAAGCTCGACTGTTCGTCTGCAGCAATCACCAGCGGTTTCTCGACCTCGGCCCCAACACGCCCAAACCAGAGGATCTGCTGACCGATCTGGAAATCGCATTGCAAACAGGATTCGGCGTTACACTGGCAGTCGGAGAGTCCAGCACTTTGACCGACAATGTTCGCACCCGGCTGATTGCTCCCCCCCGATCGAGCCAGGATGCTCAATACACAACTCCCAAGGATTTCACCGCCATTCGCTTCGTCCCGCGCGAACCCCTCGCCGGACAGGACATCGAAGGCATCGTCTACGCCTACAAGGCCGGGAAAATCCAGATGGCCGTCGTCTGCCTGCTCCCTCGCAATACCGGAGCCCAGTTTCGCGAACGACTGACCACCGCCCTCCAGACGCTGGTCGTCTCTCCAGACGCTCCCAAACCGCGCAAGGGAACCGCAGGCGCGCCCGCCGGTGGAGCCAACCCCGGCTTCTGACCGCGACTGACGACACACTCGTCTCTCAGCTACATCCTGGGTGGCTTGGGATCGAGGTTCACGTCGAGATCGCCTGGCTGCAGTGTGGACTGCACACCATTTGCCGGGACATCCACTTTCGAAACCCACAGCAGTGCATTGAGGATCGTCTTGCGAAACTGGTCGTTCCCCCAGTTGTCGTGATAGTGACCACCCGTGAAGCCAAAACCGCGTCCCCCATCGGCCCGCTCAACGGCCCACAACATCGCTTCTGCCCGGCCACTTTCCGCCTCAATGTGAGGGTAAGGACCTTTGGGATACACATACGGTCCATCACGCACATCGTCGGAGGCAACTGCAACCAGAATGGGCGTGAACTTCAATCCTTCAGCTTCGGCGGGTTTGTTGCCGGGGATGTTCGCCACAAACCGCATATTGAAGTACCACTCATCCTTCACCTGAAACGGCTGCACGCCCTGCGTGATGGGATGATTCGGGAAGGCGGCGAATTCCGGCTCCCAAATTGGATTGCAGGAGAACTGGTTCTCATAGTAGCCCCCGATCCAGCGTTTGAATTGCGGTCCCGCCTGATCCTTGAGTACTTCGACCCCGTAGTGCATGCAGCCAATCCCCTTGCCCTGCTCGACCCACTTGTCGATCAGTGCCAGACGGCGGCCATTCTCCTGTACCACTTCGTGCCGACCACCACCATCCATAAAGAACACAATGGCGTCGGCACGCTCCAGAATCGATTCATCTTCCGGCCACCCATTGAGGACGACATCCACGTGCAGCCCCGGCGTGTCCGTAAGGCACTTCGCCAGCAGTTGGACCCCGGCATTGAATTCGTGCATCCGTGGCGGATGGGACGGCTTCCCGGCCATCAACACCAGCCGACGATCCCCATCGGCAGCGGAACAGGCTGAAGAAACAGCCAGCAAAAAGAGCAGGGAATACAGGAACGGCCATCGTCGCATCGCAGCAGCCTCTTGATCAGTGAAACAGATTCGTGCGCCAACCGAAATTGGATGGGGTCATCATAACTCATCCACAAGGCTGCCAAATAGCGTCACTGGCAGTGAAACGCCTGTCGGGAGGTCGACAGGCCCCGCTGCTGCCGACACAATGGCCACCGGTCAAACGCAGACCCTCTCGGAATACCCGCCCACCTGGTTCCAACACAGCCCTGTCACATGTCGTCGCGTCCCGTTGCCCTGATCACTGGTGGTGCCCGTGGTATTGGATTGGGAATCGCCTGTTCGCTGGCCCG
>JAGQPW010000019.1:40378-42074 GCA_020426515.1 Planctomycetaceae bacterium
CCACAGTGGAATACGTCTCTGCCGATGTCTCCGTCGGGGCGGATCGCCAGCAGATGATCGACGCCGTGCGTGAGCGGTTTGGACGGCTGGATGCACTGATCAACAACGCAGGCATTACATCTCCCGGTCGAAAGGACATCCTCGACGCGGCTGACGAGGAAACCTTTGACAAGGTCATGGGTATCAATCTCAAGGGGCCCTTCTTTCTAACTCAGCTGGCCGCGAGATTCATGCGTGAACAGCCTGCTGCCGACCGGCGACGCTCGATCATTTTCGTCTCTTCAATCAGCGCCGAATTCGTCTCCGTCAACCGGGGGGACTACTGCCTGACCAAAGCGGCCCTCGGCATGGCGACGCAGTTGTGGGCCACGCGACTGGCGGATCTGGGAATTGATGTCTACGAGGTCCGGCCGGGCGTCATCCGTAGTGACATGACCGCCGGAGTGACCGACAAGTACGATCAACTGATTGCCGACGGCCTGACTCTCGAACGTCGCTGGGGCGAGACCGAAGATGTCGGCAAAGCTGTCCGAGCACTGGTTTGTGGCGAGATCCCGTACGCCACTGGACAGGTGCTGAAAATCGACGGCGGAATGTCGATCAAGCAGCTCTAACAATTCATCGCCCCCCACCAGCCCGATGCACCGACGAAGTCCTCTCGTTGGTGCATCGGGCTGGTGGGGGGGCATTGCGCAGGATCTGGTTGCCCACCTATGACAACAGCGAAATGACCAATCCGGTACGAATTTTCGGATCGAACCAGGTCGACTTGGGTGGCATGAACTTGTTCTGCTCGCACACAGCAACGAATTGCGCCATCGTGACGGGAGCAAGCGACAGAGCAAGGTCATAGGCCCCGGCATCGACCCGTGATTTCAAGTACGCGGCGTCCTTGTTGCCGCCAACGTAGTTGATCCGCTTGTCGCGGGCGTCGGACATGCCCAGGATGCCATCGATGATGTGACGCTGAATGATGTCCGCATCGATCGACTCGGCGGCATCTGCGGGATTGTAGCTTCCTTCACGCGGCGTCAGCCGGTACCACTTTCGTGCCAGATACAGCCCAAACTCGTGGACTGCTGCCGGGCGGAACGTTTCCACTCCTTCCAGTTCAGCCACTTCGAAGTTGCTTTCGAGCTTCTGCAGAAAGTCGGCCGCCGCCAGGCCATTCAGGGGCAACAGCCGGTTGTACGGTTCAAGCCCCAGGCGTGAGGTTGGAAAGAACACCGACAGGAAGTGTGCCTTGCCGAGTTGAGCAGCCGCCGCACTGCGATGATTGCCATCCGCCACGTAGGCGGCAGGCTCTGCGGCAATCAGTTTGACAAACTTCTGCTGCTGAGCCGCATCGGTCAACAGCCAGACTCGATGGCGGTTGCCGTCTTCATCCACGGCTTCCAGGTCGGCCGGACGTGACTGAGCCACCTGCGTCAGTTCGGCCAGCAGCAGACCTTGCTGATCCTGCACGGCCAGATTGACGAACCCTGTATCGGCTGTGATCGCTTCGAGCAGGTCCGCTCGTCCCTGTGCCTTGTCCGGACGAATTCCTTCGTTGCGGATGATCGTCCCGCCTGGAGTCTCCTCGGTCCGAATTTCGGCTGTGCTGCCACACCCGCCGATCCCCAGTTGCGGAGCTTCCGGACGCTTGGGAGATGTGATCTCGTAAACCCACAGCAGGTTGGAGACAGTGCGGGTCAGC
>JAGQPW010000019.1:42172-51520 GCA_020426515.1 Planctomycetaceae bacterium
GCCCAGTTGCGGAGCTTCCGGACGCTTGGGAGATGTGATCTCGTAAACCCACAGCAGGTTGGAGACAGTGCGGGTCAGCGAATCGTCGATCAGGGCCTGCATCTGCTCGCGGGCATGGGCCAGAGCTTCTGGTCCCCCCTCAGCCGGAGCATTGGCCAGATCGTCGACATGGCAATGCGGCATCGTCACCTTCAGCAGCGAATTCGGCTGAGCCTGCAGAATGTCCCAGACTTCGCGATCACTCTGAAACTCATCGTAATTCTGAGCACTGATGGCCTGGGCGGCAGCCGTATCAACGGGAATCAGCGCCTGAGGAACGGGGGTCAATGTGGGCATGGCTATGATCGGAAATGAGGTACGGCTCCCCAGGGTGAGGAGCCGTAGGTGGTCTTAGTGGTAGGAAAAGGCCATCGCAGACAGCTATTCAGCTGCAGGCTTGGCTTCGGACTTCTCTTCGGCGGCGGGAGCATCTGCGGGCTTGGCCTCTTCCGCCGGCTTGGCCTCTTCTGCAGGCTTGGATTCTCCAGCGGGTTTCGCAGCCTCTCCTTCAGCCGGAGCTGGCTTTTCAGCTGCGGGTGCGGGCTTGGCTTCCTCGGCAGGCTTGTCTCCCTTTTCCGAGGCAGGAGCAGCAGGGTCGCTTGGAGCCGGCAAAGCGGGAGCCGGAGGCGTTGCGCTGGCCGGAGTCTTTTCCGGAGCATCGTCCGGGAACGGAGCGGCCGATCCCCCTGGTGCATCGTTCATTGCTGGCTTGGAGCTACCCGTCCCGGCTGGGATTTCAAAACCAGGCAGGTCGATTCCCCCACCGTGCATCAGATCTTTCGGCAGCGGGCGATCATCTGGCGAAGGATTCTGCTTGCGGAACCAGGCATAAAAAGCCTCGGTCTGAGGCTGTTTGAGAATAGCGATGCGTCGATCGGCCCAGCGGCGATGGCGCGTCTGTGGGAATTCCTTCAGCAACGTTTCGTAAGCGGCAACGGCTTCGCTGGTGTCTTCGCCGGAAAGGGCCTCGAGGCACGTCGCCATACCAAACAGAGCTTCCTCGCGGGCTTCCGAGGGAACCTTCTGCCCTTGATCCAGCAACTGCTTGTAAGCATCTCGGGCCTCACCCAGGCTTTCATCGCTGGCCTCACGATTCGTGAGTGCCTGCTGCAGCCCTTCGGACGTGTACCCTCGGGCAGCCTGCAGCAACGCCCAGGTCGCCACAGGTGCGTTGGGATACTTTTCTGCAATGGCCTTGAAATCGCTGGGAGCCGTCGTTGAAGCGAATTCTTTCCAGCCGACGGAGCTGACCTGACCGCTGGTGCGGGACATGTAAATCCAGCCACCGAACAGCAGGGCGATGGCAACAAACGCCACCAGCAACTGGTTGGAATAGGGCTCGATCTTGTCGAGGCCTGCGTTCAACGCCTTTTCCAGCTCAGTTTTGTCTGGATCGTGCTGAAAGTGATGTTCAGCGGCGGGTTGATTTTCCGTACTCATCGAAGCGTGTATCCCTACAGGGTCGCGAGCCCGTTCTGGGGCTCTGGCGCGTCAGATTCACAAAAACGCAGGATATGGTCGGCCCAACAGGGGGTCAAGGTGGGGCCGGGTGAGCAGAATGTCATGCGGGGCAGGCGCGCCTAGCTCCGAATGAAACACCGCCAGACCAACGGAACCCATCAAATCTGGTAAATCGAACTTGTCGGCCCCCTCCGCTGAAACTTCCGGGCTACACGGTCGATCAGTGTCCATGAGAGCGTTACAATCCGCGATTCGCCTCGCTCCGCTGGAGGACGGGGTTCGCACGCACGCCCCCATTACGACGACATTCCGATTGGGAAAGAGGTCTCTGGTGATCATTGTTTTGAAACCCGGTTGCACGGAAGAGCAGCTGCAGCACATCTGTGAAAAAGTCGAGGAAATGGGGTTCCGCCACGAAGTCAGTCGGGGTGCCCGACGGACGCTGATCGGTGTGATCGGTGAAGAAGACCAGTTGCGCAACGCCCCGTTGCGTGCCATCCCGGGCGTCGAGGAAGTGATGTCCGTGCTGAAACCCTTCAAACTGGCCAGTCGCGAATTTCACGAAGAAGACTCCGTTTTCGACCTCGGCCACGGGGTCAAAGTGGGTGGCGGCAATCTGATTATGATCGCCGGGCCCTGTGCCATCGAAGGGGAAGATATCCTCCGGGAAATCGCCACCGATGTGAAGGCCGCCGGCGCCAACGTGCTGCGCGGGGGAGCCTTTAAGCCTCGCACCAGCCCGTACAGCTTCCAGGGCATGGGCAAGGAAGGGCTGCAGATCCTCCGCAAAGTGGGCGACGAACTGCAGATGCCGGTCGTCACCGAAGTGATGGATCCGCGTCAGGTGGAACTCGTCAACGAGTACACCGACATGTTCCAGATCGGCGCCCGCAACATGCAGAACTTCAATCTGCTTTCGGAAGTTGGTCAGACTCGCCGCCCCGTGCTGTTGAAACGCGGCATGAGCGCGTCCATTCAGGATCTGCTGATGTCCGCCGAGTACATTCTCGCCAGCGGAAACATGCAGGTCATCCTGTGCGAGCGCGGCATTCGATCGTTCGACAACTCCACTCGCAACCTGCTCGATCTGGCTGCCGTCCCCAATGTGAAAGGGCTGTCACACTTGCCGATCATCGTCGACCCCAGTCACGCCACGGGCCGGCCCGATCTGATCCCAAGCATGTCGCTCGCCAGTATCGCCGCTGGAGCCGACGGGGTGCACATTGAAGTTCACAACTGCCCGGAAAAGGCCTTCAGCGATGGACAGCAGGCACTGCTGCCCGCTCAGTATGCCGAACTCTGCGTGCAGATGAAGGCCCTGGCCACCCTGCTGGGTAAGACCATTCCGCAGGCCGGACAGGCCTAGGCTCAATACCGAGCACTCATCGTACGTCCCATGGCCCCCGCAGCTTGCTGCGAGGGCCATTTTCATTGTGGTTCACCGCTCCGACAGATTCCGATCCGTGGAGTCACCGATCCAGCCCAGCCGGCGGAAGTACATCAGCATGGCTGCTGCGGTAACAACCATCACAACCCACAACAGGGGATATGCCCAGGGAACTTTGAGCTCCGGCATTGCCTCGAAGTTCATCCCATACACGCCAACCATGAACGTGAGCGGAATAAAGATGCTGGCCATGATGGTCAACACCTTCATCACTTCATTCGTCCGATTCGCAATCGACGACAGATACGTGTTGAGCAGGCTGGTCACCATCTCACGATACATGTCAATCACTTCCGATGTCTGCAGGCAATGATCGTATGTGTCGCGCAAATAGAGTCGTACGCTTTCGTCAAAATAGGCTGACGAATCGTGGACCAGCCGGTACACCGCCTCCCGCTGAGGCCACATCACCCGTCGCATATTGACCAGCTGCTTCTTCAACCAGTTCAGTTCCTGCATGATCTGCGGATTCGGGTTGGCCACCACGAGATCTTCCAGCGATTCCAGGTAGTCGCCAATCGATTCCAGCACCGGATAGTACCCGTCAACCACAGTATCCAGGATGGAATACGCCAGATAGTGGGCTCCCAGTTTCCGATGAGAACTCTGTTCAAAGCGGATTCGATTGCGGACCGGATCGAGGATATCCCCGGGACGCTCCTGAAACGTGATCACATAGTTCGGGCCGACCAGAATGCTCAGCTGCTCCATGTCCACATGCTGCCCATCGTCGACTCGCACCATGCGCGTGACGATCAGCAACTGTGAGCCGAAGACCTGTGCATCCGGGCGATGCGGAATGTTGACGATATCCTCCATCGCCAACGGGTGAACGGCAAAGAGCTCCGCGATTTCACGGATCAGCGTCTCGTCTCCCAACCCCTGGATGTCGATCCAGTGAGTTTGCGGGCTGTCGAGAACCTCTCGCAGCGATGCAGAACTCGTCACATCAACTTCCTGGACATCGTCGTGAGAGTACGACATCACGTGAATGACTGGACGCGGTGCGCCATCGGCAATGACCAGCGTTCCCGGACGGGAACCCGCCGCAGGATTCTGCTTTCTGAACATATTCCAGGTCCCTCTATGAAAGTTCAGCCGCCAATCGGCCCCTCTGCATCCGGCTCGACCGAGCCATGAGTTGTCGACTTCCCACACGGCAGCACGACCGTTTGCTCACAGCCATGGACCGCACATTTGATCACGCGGGCAGTTAGACGCTCACAGTCTCCAGCAAGCGGGCGACGATCTGATCCACGCTCATGCCTTCGGCTTCGGCTTTGTAGTTCACAAGAACGCGATGCCGCAGCACAGGTTGGGCCATCGCCTGAATGTCGCCCAGTGTGACATGAGCCCGTCCAGACAGCAGGGCCCGGGCTTTCGCGGACAGCACCAGGTACTGCGAGGCTCGTGTTCCCGCTCCCCAGCTGACCCACTGATTGACGAAGTCCGGCGTTCCCGGCAGATGGGGGCGTGATGCTGATGCCAGCTTCACAGCATAGGCAATCAACTCGCGAGCCACTGGCACCGACCGCACGACTTCGTGAAAGGCGAGCACGTCCTCGCCGGTAAACAGTGGCTCAATCGGTGCAGGACGCGATGCGGTGGTCCGTTCCACAACCGTGATTTCATCTTCCGCTGGCAGGTAGTTGATGACGACGTTCAACATGAACCGGTCAAGCTGTGCTTCGGGCAGCGGATAAGTCCCTTCCATTTCAATCGGGTTTTGCGTGGCCAGCACGAAGAAGGGTTCTTCCAGCGGATAGCGCTGACCGGCCGCAGTCACCTGATGTTCCTGCATCGCCTCCAGCAAGGCGGCCTGCGTTTTGGGTGGCGTACGATTGATTTCGTCGGCCAGCAGCACGTTCGCGAAGACCGGGCCTTTCACAAACACCATCTCGCGCTTGCCAGACTCAGTCTCTTCGAGGATTTCGGTTCCGGTGATGTCCGCAGGCATCAGGTCGGGCGTGAACTGGATGCGCTGGAACTTGAGGTGAAAGATCTGGGCGATGGACTTGACCAGCAGCGTCTTCGCCAATCCGGGCGCCCCGGTGATCAGGCAATGCCCTCCGGCCAGCAGGGTAATCAACACCTGCTCGATGATCTCACGCTGCCCCACGATCACCTTGGACAGTTCCCGATCAATCTGCTGCCGACCGGCTCGCAGCTTCTCGACAACTTCCTGTTCCTGCAAAGCCTGATCTGCCATCACATCGCTTTCTGTCAACCTGTGAACTGAACACCGTGACCGATCCGCCACCCCAGTTTGACACTGAGACGTTCGGCCCGCAACGGGAGGCCTTCCCCCCGTGGCTTCCTCAATCCGAAGCGTACTCAATACGTCGGACATGCCGATGACAACTCTCACGAAACCAGCAAGACGCGCAGAAGCCCGCAGCGGCGAATTACTTCGCGTTTTCGCGAGCCTGTTGCTGGCCCACCCACAGAGGTGTCGGCCAGCACTTCAAAGCATTTGTCGCCCCCGCGCAAGAAAACAGCCGCTCCCGAGCATTCGGGAGCGGCTGTCATACATTGATGATTGATGGACAATTCAGCCCAACTCTGTAGCAGGAACTACTGCTGTGTGCTCACAGCCGGGCTGACATTCCCTGGTCCATTGGTGGCGGATGCGGGACGAACGGCTTGCGGCCCAGTCGTTTTGCGGGTCAGGTAATTCGTAACCTTGGCCTGATCCTTGAGGGACTCAAACACCGTCGCGACAGACTCCTGGGTCTTCTCTTCGAGCAGCTGGTTGTACAGTTCGGTCCAGACAGACTTGATATCGGTGACAACAGGATCGGTGAACCCTTCGCACTTCAAAATCACATAGCGATTTTCGGCGATCTGAATAACGGGAGAAATCTCGCCAGTCTTCAACTTGAACGCTGCCGCCTCCACCTGCTTGTTGCCCCCATGCTTGCGAATGGGAGGAACAACACCACCCAGTGGACGAGTGTTGGGGTCTGCAGAGAATTCGCGGGCAATGCGATCGAAGTCGTCCGGAGCCGCCTGGCACTTCTCCCAGATCGTGTTCGCATGTCGAATATTGCCTTCCACCAGAATCAGGCGTGCTTTCACGCGTGCACCGTAGTCACGCTCGAACCCCACCTGCATGTCCTGTTCGGTCACCTGAATCTGGGTACCGGCCAGTTTCTTCAGGGCCAGCATCGGCCAGATGATGTCGCTGTGATATTGCTCGCGGTTCAGTCCCCGCTCCGATTCCAGCATCTGATACCAGGTATCGAGGGGCAGATTGAACTTCTTGGCGATCGAAATCACTTCCTGCTCCACCTCAGCGCGGGACACGTTGACGTTCCGCTCTGCACAGGACTGCTGAATCAGCGCCCGGTTGATGAGGTTATCGAGCACTTCGGCTCCATGGCGGTTGTAACACTCGGCGGCCACTTCATCGTAGGTGATCGCCTGCCCGTTGACTTTGGCCACAATCGTCGTGTTGCCGGATGCAACCGCTGCACGTCCAGCCTGAGGCTCGGCAGTTGTTTGTGAAACGGCAGGATTCGCACTGAAGAACTGCAACCAGATTCCAGCGCCAATCACCAGCAAGGCCGTGCCAATCAAAGCAGGAACAAGACGATTTTTGGGGCGGGCCGGGGGACTCAGAGGAGAGTGATTCTGTTCACTCATGGGGGCACTCCGTTGCAGTTGGTTCCACGTGTTATGCGGGAATCGTGGGAATGACTCGTCTTCCCTGACGGGTCCAATCAGTGTTCACCGTTGGTTCATGTGTGGATTGAGACCCTCAACCCACGAAAGTTGCCGCTTTATAGGGCGATCTGGAAAAACGGGTCAAGTTCTGTTTCCAGATGACCGACAGCGAACCCTCACCACCCGATGAATGGCATAAAACTCGCCGAATCCCTCGACACGCATCGGGGACAGTCGATATCATAAACAAATATCGATCCCACCTTTCGCAATCGATGCGTGGCAAGCGGCGCGGTTTCCTGGCTCGCCATGCTCATCCGATTGTGCCCATGGCAACCAGCCTTGGAAAACACCGGAGTTTCCCCATGATGATCCGCGTTCCCGGCCAGCCCGGCAAAGATCTTTGCGATTCTCACCTGGGTATTACCCGTCGCGATGTCCTGCGGGTTGGCGGCAGCAGTATGCTCGGCCTGTCGTTGGGCGGCATGCTGCAGGCACAAGCACAGGCGAAAGAATCCGCTTCCATTGCTCCCGGCGGCTGGGGCAAAGCGAAGAGCATTATTATGGTCTACCTGCAGGGGGGGCCCAGCCATCTCGATTTGTGGGATCCCAAGGAAAACGTCCCCGATAATGTGAAGTCGATCTTCAAACCAATTTCCACCAAGCTCCCCGGCGTACAGTTCACAGAACTGCTCCCCAAGCTGGCCGAAGTGGTCGACAAGGTCACGATGATTCGGTCGATGAGCTACACGCCCAACGGCCTGTTCAATCACACCGCCGCCATCTACCAGATGATGACCGGCTACACGACCGACAAGGTCAGTCCATCCGGCCAGCTGGAACCTCCCAGCCCAAAGGACTTCCCGAACTTTGGTTCGAACATTGTCCGCATGCTGCCACCTCAGGAACCAATGCTGCCGTTCGTGATGCTGCCGCGTCCGCTGCAGGAGAGCAATGTCGTCGGCAAAGGGGGGACTGCAGGCTTTCTCGGCAAGGCGTACGATCCGTACACGCTGTATCCGCCCGGCGATGATCTCGACATGGGCAAGATGAACAAGATCAACGTCTCCGATCTGGAGATGCGTGCCGATGTGTACGGGGCTCGTCTCGAACGCCGAGCGAAGTTGCGCGATGTCATCAATCAGGGCATGCCCGAAATCGATCGGGCGGTGAAGGACTACAATCTCAGCGCCTACTACGATCAGGCCCTGTCTCTGATCGCCTCCGGTCGTGCTCGCGATGCCTTCGGAATTGAGCAGGAATCGCGAGAAACCCGTGAGCGGTACGGTCGGAATACATTCGGCCAGTCAGCCCTCCTCGCTCGCCGCCTCGTCGAGGCAGGCACCCGTGTAGTGGAGTTGGTCTGGCCGAAGGTCGCCAACAGCGACAACCACTCCTGGGACGTGCACAACGGTCTCTCCAAACGCATGAAGGATCAAGCGGCCCCCATGCTGGATCAGGGATTGTCCGCACTGATCGAAGACCTCGATCAACGAGGACTTCTCGACGAAACGCTGGTGGTCGCCGTGGGTGAATTCGGGCGGAGTCCTCAGCGAGGCGTCTCGACGTCCGGAAACGGAAACAGTGACGACGGGCGCGACCACTGGCCCTACTGCTACACCGCACTCGTGGCCGGGGCAGGAATCAAGCGTGGCTACGTGCATGGCAAGAGCGACCAGACCGCTTCAGCCCCTGTGTCGGACCCGGTCCATCCCGGACAGTTGCTGGCAACGATCTACGAAAGTTTCGGGATTGCCCCCGACACCATCGTTTACAACCACCTGAACCAGCCCCGCGAACTGGTCAAAGCGGAAGCAGTCTCGGCCCTGTACGCTTAGTCGCGATTGGCGCTGTCAGAACGCAATACTCGCCCGGCCCTTCGGTAGCGCTCGCTCCAGGGGGCCGGGCCTGTTTCGTTGTTGGCAATCGCCCATTGGCGGCCTCTTCATCCAATTCTTCCGATGGGACTCCATTCACTCACGGTTTGTCGCCAGAGCGTGTAAACTCCCGCTGACAATTCCACCACCTGCTGCCCCTGCTTCGACATGCCCGATCTGTCCGTCTCCCTTGGCCGACTGCACCTGCGGAACCCCATCCTCGTCGCTTCAGGTACGTTCGGGTACGCCCGTGAAATGGCGGACTTCGTCGACTTCAACCAGTTGGGAGGGATCGTCCCCAAGACCATCACTCGCGAAGCCCGCATCGGCAATCCGCCGCCTCGCACCGTCGAAACATCTGCCGGGATGCTCAACTCCATTGGGCTCGACAACGATGGACTGGAGACGTTCATCGAGAAGCACATTCCGTACCTGCTGCAACTCCCCACCTCAATCATCGCCAATATCGCAGGCCGCACGATTGATGACTTCGCCCACATGGCGGAGCAGTTGGCTCCGTTCGCCGAACCAGGTAAAGGCCGCGCTGCGCTGGCAGGACTGGAACTGAACATCTCCTGTCCCAATGTGAGCGGCGGCGTCGATTTTGGCACCAATCCGGAGAGCACTCGCAAGGTAGTCGCCGCGGTTCGAAATGCCTGCCCACTGCCAGTGATTGCCAAGCTGACGCCCAACGTCACCAGCGTGGTTCCCATTGCTCAGGCGGCTGCAGAAGGGGGAGCCGATGCCGTCTCCCTCGTGAATACTTTTCAAGGGATGGCCATCGACTGGAAACGCCGTAAGCCAATCCTCGGGAATATCCTCGGGGGACTCAGCGGACCGGCGATCAAACCGCTCGCC
>JAGQPW010000001.1:0-2195 GCA_020426515.1 Planctomycetaceae bacterium
GATATCTGGATAGAGAATCAACTTCTCAATTGTTTCCTTCGATGGCGGGGTCAAAGGCCGCACCACGCGGAAGCCCACGAAGTCGGCATCGGTCAGATACCAGACGCTTTGTGGAAGCTGGGGGTCCTGAATCTTCCAGTCGGGAGTCGAGCCTACGCGAGCGGCACTTCGGAGCAGCGGAGGGTCGTCATACCATGACCCGCCGCGGACGACGCGAGGGTACTCCTCGCCGGTTGGCAAGCAGTATGGGAAAATCGCCGCCTTGTCGGTGTTGAACTGAGCGTAGAACATGGGGTCATAGCGGTCGAGCACCCATTCGGCGACGTTGCCGTGCATGTCGTACAGGCCCCAGGGATTCGGCTTTTTCTGACCGACCTTGTGGTACGTCTCTTCGGAATTCTCGTAGTGCCAGGCGTACTCATCGAGCTGGGCCGGGTCATCGCCAAACGAGTAGGCAGTGGTTGTGCCAGCGCGGCAGGCGTATTCCCATTCGGCTTCAGTGGGCAGGCGGTAATACTGTCCAGTCCGCTCGGTCAGCCACTGGCAGTACATTTTGGCCGCAACCTGGGTCATGCAGATGGCCGGAAAGCCATCGTGCCCCATGCCGAAAGTCATGTCGGTGTACTCTTTGGTGGGGCGTGTGACGCCATCGGCGAGTTCATCGATTTTGTCTTCGGCACGGCCCATCAGCTTCCGACGCTGAATGTCGAGATTGAGCCGCCAGGTGTCATATTCATCCCAGCGAACCTCGAACTTGCCCATCCAGAAGGGGTCAATCTTGACCTTGTGCTGCGGGCCTTCGTCTTCGTTGCGGTCCGGTTCGCTTTCGGGACTGCCCATGACGAATTCCCCTCCGGGAATGGGCACCATCTCAAAGCTGATATCCGTATCACGCAGCAGTTGCTTGTACGGCTTCATTTCCGCTTCGGTCTTGGCGACACTGTCGGGATCGCGCAGAAACGGGTCCTTGGGATCCGGTTCTCCGGCGAGCAAAGACCCGGCGGCCAGCGAGAGTCCCAGGCAGGCGACTTGCCAGCAGCGGGCTGAGGGGCGTAGTGTGATCATCATGTGATGTGGTGCAACCTCGTCAATGGAACATGGAAAACGAGATGGATATTCTGACAGCCCAATGCGGCCTCAATCGAAGCGAGCACATCCGCCGGGCCAGATCCATCCTGTTGTTGGGGGTCGTTCTGTTGGTACTCGCCGGAACTCCCACATTCGCAGCCGAACCACTGCAGCGGTTTGAGTATCTGCAAATCCGCATGGGGATTCCGGTCAGAATCACATTGTATGCCCCCTCCCAGACAGAGGCAAACCGGGCTTCCTCGGCGGCGTATGACCGGTTTCGTGAACTGGACCGCACGTTGAGCGATTACGATCCCGACAGTGAACTGATGCAGCTGTGTGCCCAGCCTGCGGGCCTCCCGGTCCCCGTCGGAGCCGATCTGCTGTACGTGCTGCAAAAGTCGCAACAGCTTTCGCAGTTCACGGGGGGCGCGTTTGATGTCTCGGTGGGGCCGGTCGTCAAGTTGTGGCGGATCGCCCGGCGACGGCGGGAACTGCCCACGAACGACAAACTCGCTGCCGCCCGTTCACGAATTGGCTACGAGCACATTGAGGTCGATGCCAAGGTGGGCACTGTTACGCTGCATCAACCCGGCATGCAACTCGACCTGGGGGCCATTGCCAAGGGATACGCGGCGGACGAAGCCTGCAAGGTCATGGCGGAATTGGGGATGACACGCGTCCTGATCGATGCTGGCGGCGATCTCGTCGTTGGCGATCCGCCTCCTGACCACTCCTTCTGGAGCATTGCCATCGAGCCACTGCGGCTCGGGCAGCAAACGGAGTTGCCAGTCTTTCTGGAGTTGAAGAATTGTTCCGTGGCGACTTCGGGCGATGCGTACCAGCATGTCGAAATCGGGGGCCAGCGCTATTCCCACATCGTCGATCCCAAGACCGGGCTTGGGTTGACCCGTCCCAGCAGTGTGACGGTCATTGCTCCGAATGGAACCGCGGCCGATGGGCTCGCATCAGCCATTAGTGTCCTGGGGCCGGACGACGGGCTGAAACTGCTCGACAGATACCCCGGATGTTCAGCCCTTGTCGTCGAACTCGTCGATGACCGCCCCGTCACCCACCAGAGCGAGGGGTTCGAGCGGTACATTCGCGCCGCTGACGATTCCAGTTCT
>JAGQPW010000001.1:2295-6182 GCA_020426515.1 Planctomycetaceae bacterium
AACATTCCTGTCACCTGATGGACGGCCACTTGTGTCCCCTCAACATCCATGGTTCCTTCGGCGAACACGAATTCCCGCTCTTCTCCGTCGACGGTTAACGTGCGCACTTCAGATTTCTTGATGACAATGTCTTTGTCGCCCTGCTGATTGGCTTGCTGGCGGAACTGTCGTTCAACCTCGGCTTCTTCAGCTCCGGAAATCTGCATTTGCATCAGCATCAGGAACTTCCCGTTTTGCTGGCCATAGCCAGCCAGATCCATCTGGAAGAGTCCCAGGTTCATGCTGCCGCCCATCGCAGGAGCCATGTCTTCCGGCAACTCGATGTCCGCGATCTTCTGCTGAATGGCCCCGATTTCCGCAGGGTCATCGGTAAAGTTCATGGCCTGCCGGGCGAAATAGACTCCGACGCCACAGCATGTACACATCCCCAGTGCAAAGATCACCAGCAGTGCAATCACTACCTTAAAACCGGTGGACATCCCTGCACTTTTGGGGGCCCGGCGGCGACGTGGGCGGTCGTCATCCAGTTCGTCGCGATAAACGTCGTCCTCAAACTCGTCGCGACGATCGTCGTTAAGGTCATCATCCTGGTACATGGTGGTCCTTCGCAATTGGGGCGCGGTGACGGGCTGAGTGACTCTGTCCGACAGCGATTACTGCGATGCCTGCTGGTCGCGAAGCTGTTTGTGAGTGCCATCGCACTTGTAGTCATTGTGAGTGTGCTTGCAGAGACACATCCACACCTCTTCGTCCTGCTCGGCAATAAACACATTCGGTCGAAATGCCGATCCTCGATGAGCGCCATCGCAGAACGGTTGTTTCGAGGAATGTCCGCATGTGCAGAAGGCATAATTTTTCCCGGCTTCCAGCTGAACTTTCACCGGAGCGAGGCCTGCAATTTTCGGTTCTTCCGACATCACGAATCCCTGTTGTTGAGGTTGTTTCTGCACGAGCACACCTGTGATTGGGATTCTGGCCGATTGAGTCGTCAATTGCGAGCAATCAGTCATGGGCACATCAGCGACCTCCAATGGAATCGCCAGCGGTTCGTGACCCGGCGCAGTATGATTCGCCGCGAGCAATTGATCGACCAGAAACATAATGCCGCCCGTGGGATCTCCGGGCAACTCCCGACAATTGAACAGGCCAGCGGTTCCTTGTGGCTGCATCGGACCGTAGATTACACGGGCTCACGCCAGGTTGAGTTCATGCCGATTGATGTGAGGTTGTAATGCCGGGTTTCTGTTCCAACACTGATTGGCAAAAGGCTGTCGACGCCGTTCGGAACAGTCGCCGGATCGTTGTGTTTTCCGGAGCCGGTATCAGCGCAGAAAGCGGGATTGCGACCTTCCGCGACGAAGGCGGCTTCTGGCAGAAGTTTCCACCCGAGGACTTTGCCAACTGGCAAGGAATTGCCCAGGTGGCTCTGTTCCAGCCTCGCCGTCTTGCCGAGTTTCTGATCGCCGTCCTCGAACCCATTGCCAGCGCGGTTCCCAATGCGGCTCACCAGTCTGTAGCCGCACTACAGCAGACACATGACGTGGCGGTCGTGACACAAAACATTGACGGGCTGCATCAGGAGGCGGGCAGCCAGACTGTGCGTGAGTTGCATGGCTCCCTGCTGCGAGTCACCACGTCTGGTCATCCCCCGCAGAAGGAATCTCTCACCAGAGAGCAACTGGCAGCAATCGTCAGGGACATGAAGAATCTGACGGGGGACTGGCTGTGGACGCCTCAGCTGTTGAAGATCGTCCATCCGCTGTTGCACGTCGGCGCCAGCGGCTTCCGTCGGCCGGATGTCGTGCTGTTTGGAGATGCGCTTGCCGAGCCGGACTGGTCGCAGGCCGAGCAGGATGTGCATGATTGTGACCTGCTGATCACTGTCGGTACATCAGGGCTCGTTTATCCTGCCGCGTTGCTCCCGGAGATGGCACGAGAACGACGCGTTCCCATCATCGGGGTCGATCCTCTGACCCCGTGCGGCGACATCTACCTGTGCGGCAAAGCGGCAACGGTGCTTTCGGAACTCGTCGCGGCCAGTGGACAGAACGTGACCTGATGGCCCCTAGGGCAAATTCTTGCGGTAGCTGGCGGCCATTTCGTTGATGATCCGTTGGCGAAGCTCGGGCGTGAGCAGGTCGAAGTGATCGCGATCGGGGACGAGTTCAATCCTCGCATCACTGCCCAACTCTTCGAGTGCGACTTTCAGACGCCGCGTCGCTCCTTCAAGGTAGAACGTGTCCTGCTCACCCATGATCACGGTCAGTTTGCCCTGCAGTCGGGGGCCAAGTTCCGGCCAGCGTGAGACGAGCTGATGGCGGATGTCGTATTTCTTCCATGCGGCGGCCACCTGGGGATCAATGACTCCGG
Source organism: Planctomycetaceae bacterium (assembly GCA_020426515.1). GTDB lineage: Bacteria > Planctomycetota > Planctomycetia > Planctomycetales > Planctomycetaceae > JACKHO01. The sequence continues at coordinate 4,666 of JAGQPW010000001.1, forward strand.
TGTCTCGATTCCACAGCAGCTTGGGCTGAGGAGATGGAGCTGGCGGGGCATTGATGGTGCCAATGCGAATGGGACGCATCGCATCGGCGGGACTGAAAACCGCTTCGAAACTGTGAAGCTGCCCTCCATATCCCATGAGATCTTCCATCTGGCAGAACTGGTCATACCACGCTGCCACCCGGCCTCCCAGGCGGGCCAACGGTCGCCGGGCTCCCTGAGGATCGACGTACATGTTCTGACCGGCGTAGAGATCGATCTGCTGAAAGTCGTGAAAATCGACTGGATCGGGAGCCGTACTCCACGTGCCGCCGAAATCGTCGGGATGTGTGACCTGCAGCCACAGTGAACTCCAGCCACCGGAGGAATGCCCGGAGAGAAACCGAGCCGCCGGTCGGGCATCGGTCCGAAACTGGCGATCGAGTTCGGGGATGAATTCCTGGACCAGCGCCGTTCCCCAAGGTCCGTTGTTCGCCGAATCGGCAAAAACGTGATGCCCTAGGGGACAGCTCGGATCGAGGACCACCACGATAAATTCAACTCCGTCCTCTGAACGCTGCCGCTGCGGCGACCAGGCCCGCACTCCGGCATGCGTTCCGCCAAAGCCGGGAATCTCGAAGATCACCGGATACCGTCGGTCCGGCTGCTGGTGGTAGGATGGCGGCAGGCGAACGCCGCCCTGAATGGACACGTCCCGCTGGTGAAACTGACTCAGCAGATTCGATTGCAATCGCAGCAGCCGAACGTCGTTCGTTTCTACAAATTCAGGCGACGGGACGCGGTGCTGGATTGTCAGTTGAACCGACTGGTCCGAGCCATCTGCTGGAATGGACACCACGTCACTGAAACCATTCCGCTCCCCCGTCCCCACCTTGCGTTCCCAAGGATTGAAGCGGGCGACGGCCTGAACTTTCCAGCCTCGCAGGTCAAGCTCATCCAGCGGTTTCGGGAAGGCCATCAGGCCCGGCGTACTGGCCGAGAAGGTCAGAATTTCCCCCGGCTTCCAGTCGACCACATCGATCGCGAACATCGGATCCGGGTCGAACCAGTTTGGGCCGGATCGGGGTTCACGCGGTCCCTGGCCGCAAAACAGATACACACGTCCGGTGTAAGTTCGTTGCTCGGCATCAGCATAACGCACTTCGAAACGCTGTTCTGCCCGGGCCGGGATCGCTGCATTGGCCGCTCCCCAAAGGAGGAACACTGCCGCGATTGTTCGGCGAGTCGCCAGGTTCCGGATGGTCATGTGCTGCACGGTCTTTGCCTTTCAGTTCCTCATCTTCGCGGCATCAGGATTCCGACATTCAGCTCTGACCGACGGCACAGCAACTGCATCAGCTGCAATGACCGGAATCCTTCGCCTGCGCGTGTGCTCTGCATCATGGCGATTCCTTCAGTCTGGCGACAGCGTGCCTGCTTGTCCGCCTGCCAAATGCGCATGGCCATCCGCTGCGTTCCCTCGGGATGACCTGCTGCAGACGGTCTTCGACGTCCACACTCGATGTGAAGCGGAGACGCGA
>JAGQPW010000001.1:6279-33481 GCA_020426515.1 Planctomycetaceae bacterium
GAGAAGCGTGGGGCTTTATTGCCGCAAGATTCGTCCTCATATCGTGAACGATGGCGGTTTGGTAGAATTGCGGAACAGAGATTGCAACTTCCGCACATCAATCGCAGTCTCCGTTTCATCTCAGTGGTTCTCACATGACTCAATCGGCTTTTGACAACTACGAAGTCGGCCCCTTTTACGATGAAGCTCTTGCCATTGACGGAACACCGCGGCTGCAGGCCCGGTCCGTCACCGAGTTCATCAAGACCTTGCCCGCTGGCGAGTACCGGCGACGGCAGGAAGCTGTTGACCGTGCCCTGCTGCGGCTGGGGATCACGTTCACGGTGTATGGGGACGAAAACGGCACCGAGAAGATCTTCCCATTTGACTGCATTCCGCGAATTCTGGACGCCACTCAGTGGAGCCATATCGAGGCGGGATTGAAGCAGCGAATCCGGGCACTCAATGAATTTCTGAGCGACATCTACGGTGAGCAGCAGATCCTCAACGATGGCATTATTCCTCGCGAGTTGATTGAGGGGGCCGAATCGTATCGAGTGGCCTGCCACGGTTTGAAGCCGCCCGGCGGTGTTTGGTGTCATATCACCGGCACCGACCTGATTCGCCACTCAGACGGCGGGATTTATGTGCTGGAAGACAATCTGCGTTGTCCTTCGGGGGTGTCGTACGTTCTGCAGAATCGCATGCTGATGAAGCGGACGTTTCCGAGGATGATTGCCGAAGCGGGGGTCCGTCCCGTCGACGATTACCCGAACAAGCTGTACTCCACGCTGTGTCAGATTGCCCCGGAGGGTGTCACCGAGCCGACCGTCGTGGTGATGACTCCCGGAATTTACAACTCGGCGTATTACGAACATTCATTCCTTGCTCAGCAAATGGGCGTTGAGCTGGTGGAAGGGCGTGACCTGACTGTGCGCGATGGCATGGTCTATATGCGAACAACCGATGGCTTCCAGAAGGTGGACGTCATCTACCGGCGCATCGACGACAATTTCCTCGATCCTGATGCCTTTCTTCCGGACAGCATGTTAGGGGTCAAAGGGTTGATGGATGTTTACCGGCGCGGGAATGTGTCGCTGGCCAATGCCCCGGGGACTGGCGTCGCGGACGACAAGGTGATTTACGCCTTCGTTCCAGAAATGATCCGGTACTACCTCAACACAGAGCCGATTCTGCCCAACGTGGAGACCTACGTTTGCTCGATTGAGGAGCAGCGGAAGTACGTTTTGGACAACCTGGACAAACTTGTGGTGAAGGCCGCCAACGAAGCTGGCGGCTACGGCATGCTGATTGGCCCGCACGCCACAGATGAGCAGCGCCGTGAGTTCGGCCATCGCATCCGGGAACAGCCTCGAAATTACATCGCGCAGCCCACGCTGTCGCTCTCGCGTGTGCCGACGCTGGTTGACGATCACTTTGAAGGACGTCACGTCGATTTGCGCCCCTACATTTTGTACGGGAAAGACATCTGGGTTCTTCCGGGTGGTCTGACTCGCGTCGCGTTGAAGAAGGGCTCACTCGTCGTCAATTCCTCGCAGGGAGGGGGCAGCAAAGACACATGGGTACTGGCCCGAGCCTTTGAAAGCGTGACAGACCCGGATCTGCCACTGTAGTCCTGATTCAAGTTCGTTGCGGCCCCTGAAGTTTACCGGACGTTTACAGAAGCACATCACCTTGCGGACATCGTCGTGGATTCGACCTTCGTCCTCTGACCCGAATTGCCAGAACCATGCTGAGTCGTGTTGCTGAGTCGATTTACTGGATGGCCCGCTATGTCGAGCGGGCCGAGAACCTGGCCCGGTTCGTTGACATCAATATCAAACTGAACCTTGATCACGCCTACGACGGGCTCGATCAGTGGGAACCTCTCGTCCGCACAACCGGCGACGATGAGTATTTCGCTGAGCACTACGACAGCTTCGAGCGGCAGGAAGTTATTCGCTTTCTGGCCTTTGATCTGGAATATCCCAATTCACTGATCAGCTCGTTGCAGATTGCGCGTGAGAATGCCCGCACGGTACGGGAAGCCATCCCCTCGGAAGTCTGGGAGCAGCTCAACGACTTCTACCACTTTGTGCGTGGAACACACGTCAGTCATGATTCTCTGGAAGGGCTCTCCGATTTCTTCCAACAGGTTAAGCAGAACAGTCACCTGTATAACGGCATTCTTGATGCCACCCTGTCACGCGGCGAAGCCTGGCATTTTGCCAACATGGGACGCATGCTCGAACGTGCGGACAAGACAAGCCGATTGCTCGATGTGAAGTACTTCACGCTGTTGAAGAATGTCACGGACGTCAACACCACCATCGACGACCTGCAATGGTCCGCCCTGCTGCGATCGGTCAGTGGATTTGAAATGTACCGCAAGCGGTTCCACGCCATTACCGTCAATCGCGTCGCCGAATTCCTCGTTCGCGACCGCGTGTTCCCAAGATCCATTCGCTTCTGCCTCGATCAGGCCGCACTGTCGCTGGACGCGATTATTTCGCAAGGGCAGCCACGTGACTCAAATCCGGCGGAAGAGTGCTTGAACGGCTTGCGTCAACGCCTTGTCGAACTGCACATGCAGGATGTGATTGATCGCGGAATGCACGAATTCATTGACGACTTCCAGCACCAGCTCAATGAGGTCGGGACAGCGATTTTTGAAACGTATTTTGACCGGGCTCACCTGGATGAGGTCCAGTCTTCTCAACGCCAGAGCCAATTCCAATCGTCACCCACTCCCGGCTAAGGTCGCGGCTGGGAACGGATCACGGTCCCCTTTTTACTCTTTCGCTGTAGTTGTGGGTTACAATGTCGATTCGAGTTGCGCTCCATCATGTCACGGAATACCGGTATGACCGACGGGTCTCACTGGGGCCGCAGATCATTCGCCTGAGACCGGCACCGCATAGCCGTACTCCAGTTCCCGGATACTCCCTCACGGTTGAACCCGAGCAGCACTTCATTAACTGGCAGCAGGATCCGCACGGCAACTTTCAGGCTCGGCTGGTCTTTGAAAAGCCAACCGACATCTTCCGTGTGACGGTCGATCTCATCGCTGACCTGACGGTGATCAATCCGTTCGATTTCTTCGTGGAAGAAGCCGCGGAGAACTTTCCCTTCGAATATGACGCCGAGCTGGCCGCTTCGCTCAAGCCTTACCTGGAGAAGACTCCGGCGACACCGGAGTTTGCGAAGTACCTCAAGCAAATTGATCTCACGCCGCGACGATGCGTCTCGTTCATTGTGGAATTGAATCAGCATCTGCAGCAGGACATCGGTTACGTCATCCGCTTGGAGCCTGGCGTGCAGACGCCCGAGCACACACTCGCAACGCGAAAAGGCTCCTGTCGCGATTCCGCCTGGCTGGCGGTGCAGTTGCTGCGTCACCTGGGGCTGGCTGCACGGTTTGTCTCCGGCTATTTGATTCAGCTGGTGCCTGATCAGAAGCCATTGGAAGGTCCGGAGGGCCCTGCCGAAGACTTCACCGACCTCCATGCATGGGCCGAAGTCTACCTTCCGGGGGCTGGCTGGGTGGGCCTCGATCCGACTTCCGGCCTGATGACTGGCGAGGGGCACATTCCTCTGGCCGCCACGCCGTTCCCACAGTCAGCCGCTCCCATTTCCGGGGCGGTCGATGAGAGCGAAGTCGAATTCGACTTTCAGATGAAGGTGACCCGAATCCATGAAGATCCTCGTGTCACCAAACCATATACCGAACAGCAGTGGAGCCGAATCAACACGGTCGGCGAACGTGTCGACGAGGTCCTGTCCTCACGAGATGTCCGACTGACGATGGGAGGGGAACCGACATTTGTCTCCATCGACGACATGGAGGCACCCGAATGGAATACTGCTGCGGTTGGCGTTCATAAGCAGATGCTTTCCGATCGACTGTTGCGGGGCCTGCGCCGGCAGTTTGCTCCCGGCGGACTGCTGCACTTTGGGCAGGGGAAATGGTATCCCGGCGAACCGTTGCCTCGCTGGGCTTACACGTGCCTGTGGCGAACCGATGGCGAACCTGTCTGGAGTCGAGAAGACTTGCTGGGAGATGTGGGTTCTCCCGGCACACTCGATCACGAAGATGCCTTGGCGTTTCTGGGTGAGTTCAGCGAACGACTGGGAGTCGGGGCGGGCTGGATTCGCCCTGCTCACGAAGACATCTGGCACATCATCGAGCAGGAACAGAAACTTCCGGTCGATATTGACCCGCGCGACTTCGCCCTCGACAGTCCACGCGAACGCCAGGAACTGGCCCGGCTCATCGAACGCGGCGGAACCATGACGCCGACGGGATATGTCCTGCCGTTGAAAAAGGCCTGGTGGCAGGCCCGCGCGGGGTGGACCTCGGGACCTTGGCCATTTCGCTCTGAGCGATTGTTCCTGGTGCCTGGCGATTCACCGATCGGGTTGCGGCTGCCGATTGATTCACTTCCGGTATCCGTCAGCCGCGACAGCCGGACCATCTACTCGATCGATCCCTTCGATGGTCGCGTTCCGCTCCCCGGCTATGCGGAAATTCGCCGCGCTGCCCGGCAACTGCGTTTGAAGGAACTGGAGGAGACCGCGATCACGGAGCAGCATCGTCGGCCTGATCTGGCGGGGGGCGACGTTGAGCCTCCCGACAACCTCACCCCGGCCGGTGGTGTGATTTTCACTGCAATGTGTATTGAGCCTCGTGATGGACGGCTGCACGTCTTCCTGCCGCCGGTCGGTCGACTGGAAGACTTCCTGGAACTGGTCAGCGTTGCGGAGCAAACCGCCGAAGACCTCAGCATGCCTGTTGTCCTGGAAGGTTACCTGCCGCCACACGATCCCCGCATCAACATGATCAAGGTGACACCGGACCCAGGGGTCATCGAAGTCAATGTTCACCCCGCGCATGACTGGAAGGAACTCAAACAGACCACAAAGTCCCTGTATGAAGTGGCTCGTAAGACTCGACTGGGGACTGAGAAATTTCAGCTCGATGGCCGGCACACCGGGACGGGAGGCGGCAATCACATTGTGCTCGGGGGAGCGACACCTTCGGACAGCCCGTTCCTGCGTCGTCCACACGTATTGCGGAGCCTGATCGCGTACTGGAACAATCACCCGTCGCTGTCGTACGTCTTCTCCGGCATGTTCATTGGGCCGACCAGTCAGGCCCCGCGTGTGGATGAAGGCCGTCGTGATTCGCTTTACGAACTCGAAATCGCCTTCCAGCAAATCCCGGAAGTCGGAGAATGTGCTCCCTGGGTTGTTGACCGTGTCTTTCGCAACCTGCTGATCGACCTGACCGGCAACACTCACCGCTCCGAAATCTGCATCGACAAGTTGTACTCGCCCGATCACGCCACCGGTCGACTCGGACTGGTCGAGTTGCGCGGCTTCGAGATGCCGCCTCACGCGGAAATGAGTCTCACCCAGCAACTGCTGGTTCGCGCACTGATCGCCCGCTTCTGGGATGAACCGTATCGCGACAAGTTGATTCACTGGGGAACGACGATTCACGACCGGTTCATGCTGCCGCACTATCTGGCGAACGATTTGCAGGATGTGCTGCGAGATTTGAATCAATCCGGGTTCGCTTTTGAATTCGAATGGTTTGCCCCGCACATGGAGTTCCGTTGTCCCCCCATTGGCTCCATCGAGTACAACGGGATTCAGCTGGAGCTGCGGCAGGCAATTGAACCCTGGTACGTCCTTGGCGAAGAACCTGGAGGAGGAGGGACCGCCCGGTATGTCGATTCCTCTGTGGAACGGCTGCAGGCCAAAGTGACCGGTCTCTTCAGCGATCGGTATATCGTGACCTGCAATGGGACACGCATTCCGCTACAGCCAACTCAAACTGTTGGTGAACACGTTGCTGGTGTGCGCTACCGTGCCTGGCAACCTCCCAGCTGCCTGCATCCCACGATCCCCATTCATACGCCACTCGTGTTCGATATCATCGATCGGAGTGTCGGTCGCTCGATCGGTGGCTGCCGATACCATGTGGACCACCCCGGAGGTCTGAATCCCGGAGCCTATCCCATCAATGCGCTGGAAGCGGAAAGTCGTCGGGCAGGGCGTTTCTTCCCGATGGGCCACACCGGCGGAATAGTGCATGTGAAGGAGATTCCCCCGCACGCCGACAATCCGTGCACGTTGGACCTGCGGCGAGGCTGAGAGGTTGGCCGAATTGTCAGATTGGCGCTCGCTCCGAATTGAATTCGACAACGCTGGGGAGCTACAACCTGTTGACCGGTCGGAACTTGCCCATTGAATTTGCCTCGCGACCCGTCCGGTAACCAGCGCCCGCATGAATCAGACAACATTAGATACATTGGACTTCAACTCTATCGCCTCGCCCGGCTGGGCAAGCGGCGTCTTTGATGAAACGTTCGATGCGACCGGGAAGCCGCGACCGCACTGGACCGCGCTGCTTGCGGAATTGTCAGCCATTTCTCCCACCGAGCTGTCTCGCCGCACGCAGCAGGCGGAAAAGACGTTGCAGGAGAACGGGCTGACATTCAATGTTTTTGGCGATGAAGGAAGTTCTCGGCCCTGGAGTGTCGACCTGCTGCCGCTGATGATCGAGCGTTCTCAGTGGAACTGGTTGCAACAGGCGCTGAATCAGCGGGCCCAGCTTCTGCAGCTGCTGGTCCGAGATCTGTATGGTCCTCAGAATCTGCTTCGCAGTGGCATCTTGCCTCCGGAAGTTGTCTTTCCGCAGCCCCGATTCTTGCGGGAGTGCATGGGCTTTCATCCGCCCGAGTTGACGTCGCTCACTCTCTACGCAACCGAACTGGCACGCTCCCCGGATGGTCGCTGGTTTGCCATGGCCGATCGAACCGATGCACCGGTTGGTCTCGGTTTCGTTCTGGAGAACCGCATCATTACGGCCCGCTTGCTCCCACAGGTTGTGCATCGGCTGGAAATCGAGCGGCTTGCTCCATTCTTCATTCAACTCAAGAACTCACTGCGCAGACTTTGCCCTGCCCAGACCGAGCATCCGCGAATCGTCCTGCTGACACCTGGACCACGGCACCGATTTTACTTTGAGGATGTCTACCTCGCGCGATATCTCGGCTATACCCTTGTCGAAGGGGGCGATCTTGCGGTACGCGATGATCAGGTCTTTCTGAAAACGCTGTCCGGGCTGCACCGTGTTGATGTGATTTTCTCGCGGTGCATGGAACACTCCATCGACCCGCTCGTACAGGGAGCCACGGCAAACAGTGGCGTTCCAGGACTGATGCAAGCCATTCGGGCCGGGAACGTGCGACTGGCCAACACACCCGGCTGCGGTCTGGTGGATGTGCCTGTGTTCATGGCCTTCCTGCCTCAGTTGTGTCAGGAATTGCTCGGCGAACCTCTGATGTTGCCGTCGATTCCGACCTGGTGGTGCGGTAATCCGACAGATCTGGAACAGGTTTGGAAACGATTCGATGACCTCGTCTTGAAGCCGGCATTTCGATCCAGCGGACAGGAAGAGTATATCGTCTCCGAGATGTCGGACGAGGCGATCGCCGCACTCAAGCAGAATGTCATTCAGCATCCGGATCACTTTGTCGCACAGGAGCGGATCGAACGGTCTGCAGCACCGTGCTGGCGCGACAATCGGCTGCAACCAGGACATGTCGCCCTGAGAACCTACTGCGTTCCCGACGAGTCCGGAACGTTCGAATTGATGCCGGGGGGACTGGTACGGCTCGCTCCAACACCCGAGCCGATGGAACTCTCCGTGCTGGCGGGCGTTAGCAGCAAGGATCTCTGGATTCAGGCCGAGGGGACAGCCGCGAAAGTCAGTCTGCTCGCCGCCGAAGATGCTCCGGTCGTCCTCAAGCGGAGTGACGCACTGTTTCCCTCGCGAGTGGCTGACAACCTGTTCTGGTTGGGGCAGTCCCTCGAACGCGCCGACTTCCTGGCCCGGCTGTTGCGGTCCACCGTCGAACGAATGACTTCGGAATCCGACGACGATCTCCCGGAGTTGCAGGGACTGCTCAGGGCACTGGCCGATCAGGGGCAGATCGAAGCCGACTATCTGCTGGAAGAATTTGCCCTCGCGTTGCCGCGAATTGAACTGATCCTCCCCAAGCTCATCTTTGATCCCACAGAGCCCAAAGGACTGGGGAACGCGGTTGCTGAACTGCGTCGTCTCACCTCTTCGGTTCGAGACTGGATCTCCGCCGAGTTGTGGCGAACAACCCAGGAGGGAGCGGAAAACTTCTTCCGTGCTGCAGCCGAGACCGATGATCTTTCGGAATTGTTGACGGCCATCGACCAGCTGATTCTCGACGTCGCGTCGATCAGCGGTCTGATTCAGGATGGAATGATCCGCGGCCCATCGTGGCGGTTTCTCGATGTCGGCCGACGAATCGACCGAGGCCGCAATACGGCCAATCTGCTGCTGAGTACGATGGCAGCCAGTCAGATTGCCGAAAAGCCGATGCTGAAAGTGCTGCTGGAAGTGCTTGATTGCCGGATGACCTACCGCAGTCGATATCTCGAAAACATTCAGCAGAACGGCGTCCTCGATCTGGCAATCACAGATGAAACGAATCCTCATTCGGTCGCGTATCAGGCGGTGTGCCTGGCTGCACACATTGAGGAACTTCCCACGGCGCAACATCCGCTGCGTTCACAGGTCAAACGTTTGATCATGCGTATCGTCCATGCCGTTCGCATGCTCACGGATGCTCAGTTGGAAGCATCACCGCCCAAGGAACTGGCCGATGTCTTGACTGGAGTGGAGAAACAATTCAAGGAGCTGTCCGATGAATTGACGCGTAAGTATCTGGTGCTTTCCGTTCGTCCTCGTCAAATCAACGACTGATGTCGTGCGCTCGCGCGATGGCTGATCTATGAAGTACCGCCTGACCCACATCACGACCTACTCTGGCAGTGAACCAATTTCCGTTGGCCACAATCAGGCGTGGCTGCGGCCTCGCCAACTGCCCTATCAGAATTGTGAGTCTTCCGAACTGAAGATTTCGCCGTCTCCCTCAATGCTGACGTATCGTGAGGATGCTTTCGGCAACACGGTCGCCACATTCTCGTTCGACGAAGGTTACGACACGCTGAGGATCGAAGCCAAAAGCGTGGTCACGGTTCAGCGTCAACGCACTGCGGCACCGGTTACGAAGCCGTGGGAAGTCGTTAACAAAGAAATTCACAAGCTGCGGACGGAAGCCGAGTTTCAGGCACTGCACTACGTTTACGACTCGCCACTGGCGTTCGTTTTTCCGGAAGCTGAAGCGTATGTCCGCGCATCATTCTCGCCGGGTCGGCCCATTGCCGAGGCTGCAACGCACCTGATGCAGCGTGTTCACGATGACTTCAAGTTTGATCCACATACCACCACCGTCAGCACGCCGGTTACGCTGGTATTGGAGCAGCGCAGCGGAGTCTGCCAGGACTTTGCTCACGTCATGCTGTCCATGTTTCGTTCACTGGGGGTTGCGGCTCGCTATGTCAGCGGGTACATCCGCACCTATCCCAAACCGGGACAGCCGCGATTGGTTGGAGCCGACGCATCTCACGCCTGGGTTTCAGTCTTTTGCGGTCCGGATGCCGGCTGGGTCGATCTCGACCCCACCAACAACCTGCTCGTCAATGATGAGCACATCACCGTTGCCTGGGGGCGAGATTACTCGGATATCCCACCGTTGCGAGGCGTGTTCATTGGCGGGGGGCATCCACATCTGCACGTCAGCGTGGATGTCGAGCCGCTTCCGTCTCGCTGATTCATTCTGTAACCGGGAATACGATTACGCCACGGCGGCGGAGTCTTTCGAGATTCGGTTTTGACCGATGCGGCGGATGCTGGCCAACAGGTCCTCAAGGTGCTGCAACTCTGTGAGCGGGTTCATCACGCAGACGCGGAGTGCTCCGGTGCCATTGAACATTGTCTGCACGATGTAAAATTCCCCCGACTCAATCAGTTCGCGGCGAATCTGTCGATTCAGGTCGCCCACCTGTTCCGCCGAAAGCGGAGTGGCCAGTTCCGGGTGATAGCGAAACACGAGAATATTTGACTGAGGTTCGTGCAACGTCTCAAAGTCCGGTGCTGCCCGCAGGAGTTCGTACAAGATCCGGGTTTGTTCAAAGGTCGTATCGATCAGGTCACCAAAGAGACCGGGACCACACAACGCGGTCAGGCCCCAAAGGCCGTAGGCCGCGGCCCGCTTGGTGCATTCAACGGTCAACATCCCGCTGTCATATTCCGCCATGCCGGGCGATGAGGGATCGAACAGATAGGGGGCGTCCTGCCGAAATGCTTCGAAGCGGTGTTCGCGCTGACGATAGAAGACAAACGCACACAATGCCGGCACAAACAAGGTCTTGTGAGCATCGCAGATGAAACTGTCAGCACGCTCCAGGCCTGCAATCAATTCCTTGTGTTTTTCGCTGAATGCAACGGCTCCGCCATGCGCTGCATCGACATGCATCCAGACGCCAAACTCTTCACACAGATCAGCAATCGGAACCAGCGGATCAAAGGCTCCAATTGGCGTTGCGCAGGCACAGGCGACAACCGCTATGACGGGAATCTTCGACTGACGACACTGCATGAGCAGTGTTCGCAATGCGCTGACGTCCATTCGTCGTCGGTCATCGAGCGGAACCTTGACAACCTGTCCGGTTCCCAGCCCCAGAATTCCTGCCGTTCGGGCAATGCTGTAGTGCGCATCGGCGTGTGCCAGCAGGACGGGAGCAGGGCCGCTGGACGTGAAGCCGCGGGTCCAGACGTCGCCCAGTGCGATGTTCCGGGCCGTCAGCAGGGCCGTCAGATTCGCCAGCGAGCCGCCGTGTGTGACGACACCGGCAAAGGTTCCTCGATCGAGCCCGATGGCATCTCCCCACAATTCCACCAGGGCACGCTCAACAGAAGTCGCCCAGGGCCCCATTTCATAAATGGCCATGACCTGATTCGTCAGACTCCCCAGGGCATCGAACAATCCGGCCAAAGGAACCGAGGCGGGGACCTGATGGCCGATGTACCGAGGGTCATGCAGATTGTGACCTCGCCGCAGTGCGAGCCGCACCATCTCGTCGAATCGTTCCGGCAGAGTACCGGGCTCGGCGCTATGCTCCAGAGTGGCTCGCGCTGTCGCGATGTTCTCCTCTGGAGGAACCCAGTTCAATACATTTCCCGCCGAGTTCTCGACCGTTGCGAAGTGCTGTCCCAGCAGATGCATCAGCCGCTTGCCGAGAGCTTCGATCAGTTCCGGATCGTACAGGGTTCTGATGCGGTCCCGGGCAGAAGTGGCGGACATCGGCAAGTTTGGCAAGAGGACGAACAAACATTTCCGCTGAGCGTGACACAGCCAGCGAAGCGAGGTTCACAGGAGACCCTTCCGGCCGACTGCGTTCACCGTCAGGCCAATTCGACTATTCGAGTCTGGCTTGTGCGGCATGCAACTCCTTGCGGATTGCCGAAAGATCCTCTTGAAGCTGCTTGAGCTCTTCAGCGGTGGTCTCAGGGGTCAGTTTGGCGATCCGCTGCTCCATTTCCTTGAGTTGACCCAGAGCCTTCTCGATATCCGCGTGGGCCGCCTTTGCATTGGGCATCACCCGCTGCGGAAGATTGCCTCCCTGGAACGCGGCAATGGCTACGTTGAACTGCACCACATTGCCTTGCTGTTCAAACAGTTTGGCGAGATCAGGCTGCTTCTTACGCAGCTCTTCGATGTCCTTCGCTTCGAACTTTTCGGTCTTCTTCTTTCCATCAACGGTCTTGGTCACTTCAGCTCGAATATTCTTGCCGTTGTCATCCGTGAAGTGCACTTCGCGGTCTGCTTCCTTAATGTGGATTTCACGCTTGCCGTTAACGACGCGCACCTGAACTCCCTGGCCCTGAACCTGCATCTGCATTCCCAGTCCACCTGCGGGGAGTGCGCCGGGTAACTTTCCTCGGGCCAATGCCAACCTGGCGCGCTGGGCCACGACCGGTTGTGCCGTGGTGGACAGTGTCTCCAAGGCTTTCTGTGCTGCGTCGGCTGCCGCTTTGTCGTCACTCTCCGCAATCCGATCGAGGACGGTCAACGAGCGAATCGCGGCTTCGATGTTGTTTCCCTCGGCAAGTGACTGCAGTGCATCGACAGCGGCACGTCCGGCCCATTCCAGCGACTCAGTTGCCTGCTGGCGAGCCTGAAACTCGTCGGATTGCAGGTCGTTCAACCATTGAGCCAGTTGTCCGGGCGTGACGACCGAAGCATCTGAGGATGCCGGGGAAGCACTGTCCTGAGCCAAGGCTCCAACGGACAAACCCAGGAACAGCCCTGCAGCGATCAGTGTGCGACGCATCTCCGTACTCCGTAGCAAATTGAGAAGTCCAACTGCAGCATCCATCAAACGGAGTTTATCATGCCGCGTCGATATTTCTCAATTCCCATCGGGGCGGGATCAGAAGTGGATCGCGCGCTTGTCCACGGCAAGTGCCGCTTCTTTGATCGTTTCGGCCAGCGTCGGGTGAGCGTGGCAGGTCCTGGCGATATCCTCGCTGCTCGCTCCGAATTCGATGGCGACCGCCGCTTCCGCAATCAGCTCACCCGCATGAGCACCAATGATGTGCACACCAAGGACGCGGTCAGTGCTGGCATCGGCCAGAATCTTGACCTTCCCATCGAGATGTCCACCAGCACGAGCGCGGCCGTTTGCGATGAAGGGGAAGACACCCTTTCGGTATTCAATTCCACGCTCTTTGAGCTGTTCCTCGGTCGCTCCAACGGTCCCGATTTCGGGTTCCGTATACACCACGCCGGGAATGGCGTTGTAGTTCACGTGACCATAGCCGGTGAACAACTGCTCGACGCAGGCAATGCCTTCTTCCTCGGCCTTGTGCGCCAGCATCGCCCCGCCAATGACGTCGCCGGTCGCAAAGATGCCAGGCACGGACGTCTGGTAATGCGTGTCGACCGTGATGAAGCCGCGTTTGTCTGTTGCCACTCCGACGGATTCCAGGCCGAGTCCTTCGGTATTCGCCTTGCGGCCGACAGCGACCAGTACGCGATCGCATTTGATTGAATTCCCACCATCGATGCTGACTTCACAAGATTTGCGAGCCACTTTGACGCCGGTCACTTTCGTTCCCAGGTGGAATTCCAGTCCCTGCTTCTGGAAAATCTTGAGGGCTTCCGAGGCGATCTCGTTGTCCATACCTGGCAGGATTCGGTCGAGATATTCCAGCACGGTGACCTTGGTTCCGAGTCGTCGCCAGACCGTTCCCAACTCCAGACCAATCACGCCGGCCCCAATTACCACGAGGTGTTTCGGGACATCGTCAAAGGCAATGGCTTCTGTGCTGGTTCCAATGCGGTCTCCGTCGAGTTCCACACCAGGAAGCGTCGACGGCTGACTGCCGGTCGCAATCATGATGTTGGCCGCTTTCAGGTCCTGCGTTCCCTCCGCAGTATCAACCTGCACGAGATTCGGTTCGGAGATTCGGCCATGTCCAAAGAACCGGGTGATCTTGTTCTTCTTCATCAGCCCGTCGATGCCGCCACCCAGGGTCTGAACGACCTTATCCTTGTGCTGCATCATTGCCCCGAGATCAAGCGTGGTCTTGCCCACCTTGATCCCGCGGTCTTCAAAGCCATGGCTGGCCTGCTCGTACAGATGGCTGGATTCCAACAGTGCTTTGCTGGGGATGCAGCCGACCCGCAGGCATGTTCCGCCCAGCAGCCGCTCCTTTTCCACAACAGCGACTGACTTTCCCAACTGGGCTGCCCGAATTGCCGCAACGTAACCGCCAGGACCACCGCCAATGACTACCAGATCAAATTCCGCCATCGGAATTCCACGCTCAACTGTAAGGACTTAAAAGGTGCAAATTCGACTCACCTCGGTGTGTAGCGTGTTGTGCCGCGAATGGCAAATGCTGCAACGACGCTGTCGTGAAACGAACTGAAATTAATGTCGATTGATGCGTTTCGATTCTCGATGGCAACCGAATCGCCAATGTTCCACAATGGGCGGCTCAATGGCCACGCTGAGCACGCAACGAGGCCCCCATCAGACTCAAGGCGGAAGAGATTTCCATGGTGATGCACCCGGCCTCCACGGTTTCCACTGGCGAAGGAGCAGAAGAAGTCACGCTGATGATTTTCGGCGCTTCCGGTGACCTGACCGGCCGCAAGTTGGTCCCGGCTTTGTTTTCGCTGTTTCGGAATGGGTATCTCTCCCCCAAATCGCTGATTGTTGGCGTTGCCCGACGTCCCAAGACCGACGAAGACTTTCGCGGCGAAACTGGCAGTGACATCGCCTCCATGGACCTGGCCGGATCGTGGAAGGAAGACTGGGAGCGGTTCCAGTCGCTGCTGCATTACGTGCGGGTTGACCTCAACCAGCCGGAAGACTTTGCTCTCCTGCGTAAGCGAGTCGAAGTCCTGGAACAGGAACGCGGACTCTCGGGGAAGCGAGTCGTCTACCTGGCCACGGCACCGGAACTGTTCACCCCTTCCGTTCAGAATCTCTCTGCATCTGGACTGGCTCCCAGGGATGCCAGCCGATTGAGAGTCGTCATCGAGAAGCCATTCGGTCACAACCTGGAGAGCGCACGCCAGCTCAGCCACGACTTGAGTCCGCTGCTGCACGAAGATCAGATTTATCGCATCGATCACTACCTCGGCAAAGAAACCGTCCAGAACATTTTGCTCTTTCGATTTGGTAACGCCATCTTCGAGCCGCTATTCCACCGGCATCATGTCGACAACGTGCAGATTACCGTGGCTGAGTCGCAGGGTATCGAAGGGGGCCGCGGTGGCTACTACGACAAAGCCGGAGCCATGCGGGACGTGCTGCAAAACCACGTGCTGCAGCTCGCCTGTCTGGTTGCGATGGAACCGCCCTCGCTGTTCGAGGCGGAATACATCCGCGATGAAAAGCTCAAAGTGCTGCAGGCTTTGAGCACCTCTCAGTTGGGCGACGTTGACGAGTGGGCCGTTGCCGGTCAATACGCAGCGAGTTCATTGAAGGGGGAGCGACTGAAGGCCTACGTTGACGAGGAGCGCGTTCCCGCCGACTCTCGAACGGAGACGTTCGTTGCGCTCGAAGCCCGCATCGACAACTGGCGCTGGGCGGGAGTGCCGTTCTATCTGCGGACCGGGAAACGCATGCCCAGCCGCGTCACCGAGATCGCCATTCAGTTCAAGCTGCCGCCGCTCAATTTGTTCACGACCGTCGAATGCGATGGTTCCATGTGTGCCCGGGTCAATGCACGCCCCAATTCACTGATCTTCCGGATTCAACCTCAGGAGTCGATCTCGCTGAAGTTCTCGACCAAGCGTCCCGGAATGCAGTACCAGGTCGAACCTGTCGACATGGACTTCCGGTTTGGCGAGAAGTTCACGGAGGCCCTCCCCGAGGCGTACGAGCGATTGCTGCTGGATGTGATTCGCGGGGACTCCACCCTGTTTACTCGCAGCGACGAACTCGAAGCGGCCTGGAGCTTTGTCGACCCGATTCTTGAACGTTGGGCTCAGCCGGACCATCGCCCCGAGTTGTACCATGCTGGAGACTGGGGGCCCAAAATGGCTCATGAGCTGTTGTCCCGGTCCGGTCGAGAATGGCGGGTCCCACGCGGCTACTGATGTCGTTGAGCGATCAGGCAGTGATCAGCAGTGTGAGATTCACTCCAGGTTTCTCACCCCGGCCGCTCTCCCCCACAACCGAGCCATGTGAAATGTTGGCGTCCATTGTGGTGGGGGGAGCAAAAATTGCGTCCGTGGTCAGTGCTCCGGACCGATCGGCACCTTCGATTGCGGGAGCCTTCGGTCCTCATTGATCAGCGGGCAGTCCAGCCGCCATCCACAGTCAGCAAACTACCGGTCATGTAGCTCGCGGCATCACTGGCGAGGAAGATCGCGGCCCCCTGAATTTCCTTGAGCTCGCCCCAGCGGTTCATCGCCACAGCGCCCAGAACACCCTTCTTGATCTCTTCCGTGTCCTTAAAAGGTACGTTCATGGGGGTGAGAAAGGGGCCGGGGCAGATGGCGTTCACGGTGATGCCCCATTCAGCCAGCTCGAGTCCAAGTGCCCGAGTCAGCTGTACGACGGCGCCTTTACTCGTCGCATAGGGAGTACGGTTGGCCAGCCCCACGACTCCGAGCGTACTGGCCATGTTGATAATCCGTCCGTAGCGTGCCTGCTTCATGTGCGGCACCACGGCCCGGCAGCAGCGCCAGATACCGCTCACGTTGATCTCCTGAACCTTGCTGAATTCTTCGTAGCTCAGTTCGTCAATCGGTCCGCGAATGTTGATGCCCGCGTTGTTGATCAGCACGTCCACCTTGCCAAACGCATCCAGCGACGTCTTCACCATTTGGTCGACATCGGCGGCCACGGTGACATCCGCTTTGATGGCGACCGCTTTCACATCGTACTCACTCGTGATCTCATCTGCCGATGCCTGAGCTTCGTCCTGATTGCGGCTGGCCAGGACCAGATTGGCCCCGGCGGATGCAAGACCAGCGGCCATCGCCGCACCAAGGCCTTTGGACCCTCCGGTCACAATGGCGGCATGTCCAGTCAAATCGAACAGTTGGATTCCAGGGAGCGAAGCCATGAGCGTTCCAGTCAGCAGAGGCGAAGTGGCGAGGCGAAAAGGGCGGGGAACAAGGATTACCGACCATACAGAGTGAGGTCATCGAAGTCGTTCATGTCATCGAACGATCCAATTCCGATCCGTCCCTTTCCGAATGTCGTGTCCGTGACTTCGAGATGCGGTGTTTCCATGTCGTCGAAATAAATCTGGATCTTGCCAGACTTCGTGTCACGCACAACCTTCACCTGATGCCACTGATCGGTCCAGGGGACCAGCTTTTCGTTCTTCGTCAACGGCGTCCGAGGAGCGTCTTTGACGATCATGATCTGCCCGCTGGCCGGGTCAGGTTTGGCACCCAGATGTACGTAGTAGAAGTTCTGGGGGTCCTGATAGTTGAAGAACACGCAGCAGTCCCGGTGGTTGCCCGTATCCTTGGTGCTGCGAACCTTGAATGTCAGCACGAAGTCGGCCAGCTGTACATCTTTCAGCAGGGCGATGTGCAGGGGGCTGCGGACCGCAGGTTTGTAGTCGCTGTTCCGACGGTTGATTCCGAAAACATGATTTCCGTCAACCTCGCGAAAGGTCCAGCTCTTCTCGTCTGTGACTTCCCAGCGATCGCGGCCCTGTTCAAAGTCTTCGTGCAAAATCAGCGGGAGTCCGTCCAGCGAATCGGGACGGGCTACCTTCTGGTCTTCCGCCTGTCCCCAGGTCGCAAATCCTGTCACCAGAGCCATGCACATGACTGTTCGCCGCATCGAAACGCTCCGTCCGTCTGTCAAATAATGAGATTCATACCGCCGCTGAGACTGGAAGTGTTTCAGGTCCGCCAGCAATCGTCCAGCGTGGCACCAGCAGGCTGGTTACCGTGTTGCCGCACAGGTCAGCAATGCTATCGCTTGAGCAGCGATTGCAGTTGCTGTTCCAGCGAACTTGATTCGCTGTGCACGGTCAGTTGGCCACCCGCTTTCTGATAGCGTTGTTGAGCAGCGCTCCAACCATCTCCAGCAGCGCCGAAGACGGTGACATGGCCCGTCGCTGCCAGACTCAGGAGCCCCGGAACATCGCCATACTTCAATGCTCCCGGCAACAGGTTGGGGTCTTGCAGCCCGCTGAGGTTACTGAACTGAAATCCGGCCAGGTTCACATTCGTCGCGCCATCAAAATCTGCGGAGAGCAGGCTGCGAGCAAGCGCCACCCACAATCCGCCCTCACCGGTTCCGACAAGATGGACTTGTTTGACTCCGTCTCGTTGCTGCAGCGCAACGATAGTCGTCAGCACATCCTGAACTCTCTGGGAAATCAGCGGCAGGTTGTACCCGAAGGTGTAAGCGGGATCGCGCTCGTCCACTTTGGCGGAATAGTCGCTGGGGGCTTTCAGGAATTCTCCCGTCTGAAAGACATCCACTCCGACCACGGCGTACCCAGCCTGCAGAAGGTCATCAATCCCCGGAGCATGTCCACCTGTCGGATCGAACAGAGCCTGCTTTCCCCGGCCATCAATCAGCAGGACTGCTTCGCCTTTGAACAGGTCATCCCGAATCAGGGCGAGGGCAGGAATCTGGGCTCCATTGGAACCGCGCGTCAGGACGCCTTTCACGCGAGTCACTCCATCAACAACAGTGGAATCACGTTCCTCTGTCTCGACGTCGTTCGCTGCCGGAACGGAACCTCCCAGCATTACGGTGGCTGCTGCCCCAATCACTTCCTGATAGTCCGCATGCGACTTGAGCGATTCCAGTTGCTGCCGGGACTGTTCTTCCAATGCAGCACGCAGCGATTCTGCGTTCATGACATCGCTCGGCTTTGGATGCGATTCATCGAACACGCTGAGATCTGAGACTGATAGCAACTCAAAATCGGATTGTTTCGTGGGCGTGTCGGCCGGAAGTTTGAGATGCTGCTTCATCCACTCAAACATCATCTCCCGGGCGACCTGATTGTAATTGTGTTTGAACTGCGGATAGCAGCGGGCCTGCACCATGTCGGCAGCGCCGTAGAGTCCGTAGACCTGCTTCAGCTCAGGGAGGCCTTTGGTTTCGATATCGATCGTCCAGTCATCGGCCCCACTCATTGCCATCGGCTTCGGGGCGAACAAGGCTGCAAAGGCGACGTTGTTCAAACCGATCCTCAAGTAGTCTGCATTCTCGCAATTGCAGCCTCCCTGCATGGCGGTTGAGACCATTACGGCTGGAAAGCTGACGGCTGGACGAGGATCAATGGCACACAGAATGAAGGTCTGCGTTCCTCCGCCGCTGGCACCGGTGACTGCGAGCCGCTGCGGATCAACTTCCGGCAGACTCGCGACGAAGTCGAGCGCGCGGATGGAGTTCCAGGTCTGCAGCCCCATCTTGCTGTGCAGCCACTGTGTCGCCCCCAGGTCATTGAAGTCCGTGCGATGCGCAAGGCCAGGCTGGTCGGCGTATCCAATCATGTCGTAGTGAAACACGGTGCAGCCCATGCGGGCCAACTGCACCATTCGGGCCTGGAGTGGGGAATGGGCTCCGGCAGTGAAGGCTTCCGCACCGCTGGCCAACTGTTCCGCCGCGGCTTTGTCTCCCGCATCGTAAAACCGCCCATTCGCCCAGTGACCGTGGGGACAGAGAATGCCAGGAATCTGTCCGTCGATCTTCTTGGGACGATACAGCTGACCGGTGACGTACAGCCCAGGCCGACTGGCAAAGTAGACCTGTTCAATTGTGTAATCGCCCTGATCGCGGCGGCTATGAATCACCGGGGTGAGCGCCGTTTTCTCAGGCAGAGGCCACAAGCCGTTTGAGACGAGAATTTGCGTTCGAATCGCATCCGCCTGCTGTTCCCATTCCTCTTTTGACGTTGCTGGTGTCCAGGGATGGTAAGCATCACTCAGAGTCCGTTGAGGACGCAATCGAGCATCAGTCGGGACTTCACCGGCGGGCAGGACCTGAGCCTCTTTGGGGCCGGCAGGATCAACGAGATAGGGGCGGACCAGGTCATTCCAGACAGCATACCCGGCAGGGCTGAGATGCAAACCATCCTTCGCAAACAGTTCCGGTCGGGGAGTGCCTTCGGCCCCCAACATCGGCTTTTCAAGGTCGATATACTCGACCAGTGGATCGCGTTCGCAAGTCTCCTGAATCAGCGCGTTGGCCGCGCGTCCCTCTGCGATGAGGTTCCAGCGTTTGAGACTCGGCTTGATCGGCAGGAACACCAGCTTTGCCTGTGGAACGTGCTGGTGCAGCAGTGCCACGAAGGCATTGAAATCTTTGGCTACCTGCTCTGGCGACTTGCCTGCAGCAATGTCGTTGTCTCCGGCGTAGAACACCACAACACGCGGGGCGTATCGAGTGACCAGATGGTCAAAGTTCTCGACGGAGTCAGCAATCTGCGAGCCACCAAAACCCCGGTTGAGTGCATCCACTTCCGGAAAGGCGTCCTTCAGTTTCCACAGTCGTATGCTGGAACTTCCCAGAAACAGTACCCCTCCCGCTTTGGGCGGGTTGGCCTGATCCTGCCTGTCAAAGTCGGCAAACGAAGAGGCCCATCGTGATGCCGGCTTTTCGGCATCCTGTCCAACGACAACTGCAGGCACGACCAGGGCAGCCCATGCCAGAAGGCAAACGACAGTTCGCATGAATGACCCCTTTCGGGACAAGTGGGTAATTATTGATCGGATTGCAGTCTACCAGCCCAGAACATCGACGCAACACGCACGGCCTGCAGCGAACATTGGCGCTGCGGTCGGGTCAACGGCAGCTACAGAAATTTCCGCAGACGCGACAGTTCAAGCAGTTGGGCGTCCGGAGTATCCAGCTTCGAATCGAATCGCAAGCGGGCATAGAGCCGATAACACCTGGCGGCGCGACGGCCCCAGTCATCGGGGATCGTTCTCTCAATCCGCTCGGCAAACTGGTGCGGCGTTTCTGTTCGACCACGTTCCAGTCCCAGTCGGGCTAACCGTCGATCGAGTCGTCGGCGTTCCCGGTGCAGCGCTGCCGGGATCAGGGCTGCCGCCGGGTCGACAGCAAATAACGACAGCCAGTGTGGGCGGAAGTAATACACCATTCCGCCTGCAGCAAGCAGGGCCAACAGTCCGCTAATCCAGGTCAGTACAAATGTTGTTTTGTCCTGGCGAAGCCACTGCATCGCGGCTTCAAGGAACCTCGCGAACTGATGTTTCAGTGATAGCCTCCAGGCTTCGATGCGATTGGTTGTGCGAGGTTGAGGCGTCCCAGCCGACGGTGTGGACTCGACGATGACCCACTGTCCTGAATCATCGTCATATGCTTCGACCCACGCGTGCGCATCTTTGTGGCGAGCAATCAACAACTGAGCCGTGGGGTTCCACTCAGCCGCTACGTAACCGGTGGCCAGACGTGTCGGAATCCCCTCAAGCCTCAACATGATGGCCGTGGCTGTCGCAAAGTATTCGCAGTGAGCTGGAATGCGATTGGCCAGGAACCAGCTCAGAGGGTCCTCGCCCGGCGGAACCTCGATGCCGAGGTGGTACTGGTAGTTGTCTCGAAAGAATGACTCAATTCGATCAATCCGCTGTCGCGTGTTTGTGCAGCCTTCAAACACTTCAGCGGTAATCTGCTCAACACGATCGTCCAGTCGACGCGGCACGCCCAGAAAGAGACCCCGCTCCTCGTTCGACAGTTGCTGCGTGGTCTGGGGACTGGTCAGCAATACTCGATAGTGCTGGTCGCTTCCGGACTCATGGCGATAGATGTTGCCGATTCTGTCGCGAGAAAGGTCCGTCTCCTCGACAACCACAGCCAGTGCACCTTCCGGAAGGAAAAGGTGCGTTGACTTGTCTGTCGGCTGAGGCCAGACATCCAGGACTTGGGTCACCGGCCGGTCCTGGTCTGGCGTCAAGGAATAGGCACGCATTCCAGGATTCTCGTACGCACGCAGGGAGCCACTCAGTGTCGGGGTCAGCGAAGTCGTCTCAAATGTGATGAGCCATTGCGAACGATGGAATTTATTCAGGCATTGCCCTTTCAGATACTGCGTCTGTGATGTTCCGGAGATTTGCAGAGCTACGGTCTCGTCCTGCTCGGTCTGCCACGACGACGACGTGAGCGTGACATGGCCGGAAAACCCACCCTTGGTCTTGGTTTCGCTCGATTCAATCAACCTGGCCAGCAGCAATTCCAGTTGTTGTTCATTGCGAAACAACCACAATCCAGAAGCCTGACCGAGCAGGCTCCCCGCAATCACCGGTCCCACCCACATGAAAGTCCGCAGCCGAGACAATGCTGGCGGACCGGTTGAGATGTCGGTCCGAGTCCAGGCAGCGTACAGCACGGCCAGCGCACAGTATGCCCCGGAGACGACGCTCGTCAGAATTCGCTCGGAGTTCGTCACACGCGAATCCCCCAGGAACACCAGGCACACACCAGCAATGGCCAGCGTCAGCACGGGCATCCGAGTGGAGTATTCGTTGCCCCAGAGAATCAGGAGCTGAATCGAAATCAGAGCGCAGGCAATTTCGTAGGCATACTGTGAGTAGACGAATCCGTCCATCGCCCCAATTTCATGAGGCAGGAACCGCGATTTGACCAGGAAGACAATCACCAGAATCAGGCTCCAGCGCGCCAGATCATACTTGGGCAGCATTCGCCTGGGTGTTGCCGTCGCCCCGGTAAACGCCAGGACGACGGCCGCCAATGCAAACGGGCCCCCCGACATCAGTTTCCACAGGAGCAATGCCTGCAGCGCGACAAGTCCGGCAGCGCACAGGCGCTGCGGTGACGTCTGACAACTTGTCCAGAGGCTTTGTCGGATCAAAGGACCTCCACCTCGCCTTCGTGAATCATTTCCGGAGTCAGGTGCCGATAGTGCCGTCCATCTTCGGGAAACCACATGGTGGTCGGGCGATCGTCTCGAACAAGAATCACGTATGGTTCGCATCCCGCTTCGGCCACATGCTGTACGAAACGTTCTCGATGTTCGTCCCAGTCAAGAAAGACGCACAGGACCGCCGAGATCGATTCGAGTTCTTCACTCACAACCGGTGAGAGCTTTTCGAACGGGTCCCCCCGTGTCGGCTCAATTCCCCCCAGAATTTCCAGGACTTTGTCGAAGTGGGTCGATCCGGTGACGGCGCGGAACACGTACAGTTCCGGACCTGCGGCAAACAGGTCGATAATGGACTCACTGCCGCTCAATCCGTCGGCGATGGCGGCCGTCATGGAAACGGCCTGCTCGAAGGCCAGATGATTGCGCTGTTTTC
The DNA here is from genome assembly GCA_020426515.1 of Planctomycetaceae bacterium. GTDB lineage: Bacteria > Planctomycetota > Planctomycetia > Planctomycetales > Planctomycetaceae > JACKHO01. The sequence goes on from JAGQPW010000001.1 coordinate 28,992, forward strand.
CTCTCCAGACACTCGGCTGAAAGGTGTCCAGAATGAGGGCGACGCGCGTGCAGTATTCCTCCTGGAACTCCCGCACAACCGGCTTTCCTAGCCGGGCCCATGCGCGAAAGTCCAGGCGCCGAACCGGCTCACCATACGTGTATTCACGATTCCCGATGAACTCTGGTGAAGCTCCCACGTGCCCTTCAATGAATACCCCGCCTGGCTGATAACGCAGGCTGACCGGCAGTTCCAGTTGTTCCAGCGGATGAAATGACGGCAGTACCGTAATCACCGGCATGGCGAACGGCTGGCGGCCAAACCGCATGATGTTCAGCGGAAAGGTGCTGTGCGGTCGCAGCGGTGGTAATGCAAAGACGCCGCGTTCGGATGTTCCGATCGCAATGGGAATCGACGCGGTCCCCCCGGACGGAATTGCCACACACATCTCGTGAGCACTCAGATGGGTGAGCCCACGCGGCAGTCCGTAGAGGGAGCACATTACGTCAAAGGCGGGCCAGCGTCCTTTGTTCGTCACATTGACGTAGCCCTGCAGGACATCACCAGCCGTGGCTGTTGCAGGCAGATGCACATCGACAGCCAGGCGAGGCTGCATCAAGATGCCCATCGCTTCCAGGCAGAACATCAGGCTCACCAGCGAGCAGAAGATCTGATAGATGGGGAGTTCGACAGTAATTGACCCAATGGCACTCAGGAGGACAACGAAGATCAGTGTGCGTCCCGCTGGTGTCAGCTTGTAAGTGAATAGGTATCCCAGGAAAAAGGAAGGACGACTGCGCACCAAAGACTCTCCGCAATTCAGGAACCGATCATCAGCCCGGGACAGGCACCTTCAGCATCACGTCCTGCACGATATCACGTTTGGAGACCGCGCCGTACTTGCCTTTCGAGGTGAGGACCAGGCGATGGGCCAAAACATAGGTCGCGGTTCGCTGCACGTCGTCGGGCAGGGCATAGTCGCGACCGTCGAGAAATGCCATCGCCTGGACCGCGCGAAACAGCATGAGCGTACCGCGGGGACTGACTCCCAGCTTGAGCAACGGATGTCGCCGCGTTTCCGCCACGAGGTCGACCATGTAACCCGCAACGGAGGTCTCAACCTGTACGGCTCGCACCAGATGCTGCAACTCGGTGAGTTCATGCAGCGACATCACCTTGCGCACGTCATCCAGCGGCAATGTCACTGCCTGGTCGTACAGGATCGCAATTTCAGTCTCACGATCGGGATAGCCCAGGTTCAGCTGAATCAGAAAGCGATCGAGTTGGGCTTCCGGGAGGGGATATGTCCCTTGGAAATCGACCGGGTTCTGAGTTGCGAGGACAATGAATGCCTCGGGCAGATGGTGCTCCACGCCTTCAATTGTCGCCTGACCCTCGCTCATGGCTTCCAGTAGCGCGGATTGCGTCCGCGGCGAAGCTCTGTTGATCTCATCAGCCAGCAGGACACTGCAGAAGATGGGGCCCTTCTGAAACGTGAACGTCCCTTCCTTGGGATTGTAGATCGAGGACCCCAGAATGTCCGTCGGCAGGAGGTCAGGCGTGAACTGCACCCGTCGAAACTCCGCATCCAGCGAACGGGCGAGCGTCTTGGCGAGGGTGGTCTTGCCAACCCCCGGGACATCTTCGAGCAGTACTGAACCTCCCGCCAGCAGTGCAGTCAGTAGAATGTCGATGCGTTCCTCTTTGCCACGAATGACACGCGTCAGATTCTGACGAAGGATCTTCAAGCGATCCCGCAAGCCGTCAGCCGGAGACCGGGAGTGTTCCGCTTCCCTCGCGTCCAATCTGGTGGTCATCACCAACCCTTCCAATTCGCGAAGTCACGTGACTTCGGCTGACATTGCGGATTATCCGGGACGCGCTGCCATACGAATCCCATCCCCACTTCCGGGGAACTCACTCCGGGAATTCCCTTCCGGGAACAATTACGCGCAGTCGATCCAACAACCGTTGGAAATAAGTACGCCCCGACGTGGAAAGAACCGCAAAAGAGTATAGCTGTCAGGCCAAAAATCGCCCAGCAACGCGGAGAAGTCCGGGTTAATGTTGCCGGTGACATCTTTTGGAAGATTCTGAAATGTTGGGCCATCCCTCGGCTTGATAACGGTTCGGCCGTGAGTAAGAATGGAAAAGCACGGAGGATTACGCATCCACGGGGAACAGCCAATGCTTCTCGATCAGAGACGCGATCGAATCTTGGAAACAATTGAGTCGAAAGGCTTTGTGTCACTTCAAAGCCTTGCCGATACTGTTGGTGTGAGTGATTCCACGGTTCGCCGCGATTTGGAATATCTTGAAAACATTGGGCAAGTTCGCAGGACGCGAGGTGGGGCCGCCTATGTCGGCGAGTCGCTGGCTGGGTTCGATGATCGGAGAAATCGGGCGCTTTCTGAGAAACAGAAGATTGCGCGGGCGACTGCCGAACTGATTGATAACGGAGAAACAATTCTGCTCGATGGTGGAACAACCACGCTCGAAGTGGCCAGGAATCTGGTCGGGAAGTCACTCCAGATTGTGACCAACTCCCTGCCGATCCTGAACCTGCTCGTTGGCGTATCCAACATCGAGTTGATTTCCCTGGGAGGCTACCTGTACCCCAAGACAGGAGTGGCCTTGGGAGAACTGACAATTGCAGCACTGCAAAAGGTTCACGCCCGACGGCTCATCATGGGAGTTGGCGGTGTGACCGAAGCGGGTCTGTTTAACTCCAATTCCCTGCTGGTCGAAACCGAGCGGCAAATGCTGGATGTCGTTGACGAAGTGATCGTCGTGGCCGACAGCGGGAAACTGGGACATTCCGAACTGACACATTTGTGTCCCCTGACATCCGTGGATCGATTTGTTGTCGATGACGGGATTTCCGAAGGCTGGCAGCAGACCCTTCGCAATCACGACATCGACCTGATCGTCGCCAAGTAACCCTCGCCCATCATAGATCATTCATGGCAACGCTCTCTCGAGATGATGTGGAACGTGTTGTGCGGAGCATTCTCTCCCAGCACGTCGGGAATTCCGCTGCAACGTCGGCAACGGCTGGCCCCCCCAATCCTCTCGTCGTCAACATTTCCGCTCGCCACTGCCATCTCACACAGGAACATGTGGAAGTCCTGTTCGGGAAAGGTCATCAACTCACCCCGATGAAGTGGCTGTACCAGGAGGGCTATTACGCCGCCGAGGAAACCGTTGCGATTGTCGGACCACGTCGACGCATGCTTCCAGAAGTCCGCATCCTCGGACCATGCCGCGGTGATTCGCAGGTGGAACTGGCCTTCACCGACTCGATTTCGCTGGGACTCGAACTCCCCGTGCGGATCAGCGGCGACGTTCAAGGAACCCCCGGTTGCCTCATCGTGGGGCCGAAAGGGAGCCTTGAGCTGAAGCAGGGCGTCATCCGCGCAATGCGGCACGTTCACATGAATCCTCGGGAAATGGCCTACTACGGCGTCAAAAGCGGTGACGAAATGCACCTGCGAGTTGAGTCGCCGGGCTGCACCACCGTTCTCGAAAACGTCGCTGTTCGCGGCGGTGACGACAAAATCAAACTGGAAGTCCACCTCGATACGGATGAAGGCAACGCCATTAATCTGACGAATGCCACCAAGGTGGAACTCACCGTAGCCAAGCCGCACGCCTGTGCGTGCAAAACTCACTAAGACAATCTCGTTTCAATTCACCAACGGCTCACCCACCAGTGACCTGCGGTGACAACTTCACCCCCTTTGTTCCTGGAGTACTTTTAAGATGGCCAACGAAGCCCTCGGAATGATCGAGACCAAAGGTCTCGTCTGTTTGATCGAAGCTGCTGATGCTGCCCTCAAGGCTGCCAACGTGAAGATGGTTGGCTGGGAAAAGGTTGGCAGCGGTCTCGTGACCGTGTTTCTCATCGGTGATGTTGCTGCTGTTAAGGCTGCGGTCGACGCCGGTGCCGGTGCCGCCAGCAAGATTGGTGAAGTCGTCAGCGTGCAGGTGATTCCTCGTCCGCACGAAGAACTCGCCACCGTGCTGCCCAAGGCCAAGGCCAGCAAGTAAGCATGTGTCGCGTTGGACAAATGGGGCAGTGAGTGCGGGACAGGGAACTCTCCCGCACCACTGGTTGTCCGATGGTCATGCCCCCTGCAGTATCAGACAGGCCCTTTGAGCCAGTCTCCCAGTCCCATTGAAACAAGACCAGCCGCAACCGAGTCGCGGCACCACGCTCTAAGCAAGTGAGACCATCAATGAACGAAGCCATTGGTCTGATTGAAACCAAAGGTCTGGTCGCCCAGATCGAATCCGCTGACGCCATGCTGAAGGCAGCCAACGTCACGCTCGTCAAGCAAATTCAGATTGGCGGAGCTTTTGTGACGACCGTGATCCGCGGTGATGTCGGCAGCGTGAAGGCCGCCGTCGACGCCGGTGCCGCCGCCGCCAGTAAAGTCGGCGACCTCGTCAGCGCCCACGTCATCGCCCGTCCCACCAACGGACTGATGGAAAACTTTTAAGTGAAGTTT